>CAZJJH010000034.1:0-10656 GCA_964546265.1 uncultured Candidatus Cloacimonadota bacterium | reverse complement strand
CAGATCCCCTATGTTCCCACTCAGTTGGATATCAGCTACAGATTTGGCTTTGACGAAAGTGAACGCGAAACCCAGGCTGGAGCCTTGCAAAAGATTACCGACAACAATAATCAAGGCATGGCTTTCACGATGAACAACCGTTTCAGCATGATTCCTCTGCGGACCCAGATCAGCTACGCCACATCTACAAACAATAACGACATTCTGGATAAAGAATACCAGAATAACAGTCTCTTTTTGAAGGCAGATTACCAGATCTGGGAAAACAGAATAAAACCCTATATCAGCTACAGAAATACCAATCTTTCCAAAGATAACGAACCCCAAAAGTACAACTACTTCAATCTCGGGCTGGAGAGCTATCCAATTCGAAATATGACTGTTACTGCGGATATGGGTTTGATGAACTATAAAAATGATGATGATAGCAGCAGGGATTACGATACCACTACCTTCCGTCTCTGCCTTACTCAAAGATTCTAAATCGCATAAATGTATCCGGAGCGTGGCATAAAACCACGCTTCGGACTTTTTGTTCCGGGAGTTTGACTGTTATGAAATTGCGTTCTTTTCTAATACCGCCAATAATCTTATTGATAGTGAATGTTTTGTTTTTCATACCCACCTTTAAGTCCTTGGAATACAAGGCTCAAGACGCAATGTTCCAGTTTCGTGGTCCGCGCGAAATCTCCGGAGATGTGGCGATAATCGCCATCGACGATGCCAGTTTCAGCGCTCTGAATACCACCTGGCCATTCCCCCGGGAATACCACGCCAAATTGATCGAGAACCTCAGTTTGGCCGGGGCAAAGCTGATCGTATTTGACATAGAATTTACCGAAAGTTCTCGCTATCCTTCCTCAGATTCCCTGTTGGCTGATATGGCGGCGATCTACAACAACGTGGTCTTTGCCGGAAAAGTGTTGCACGGTAAAAGCGTGCAGGATCCGGATCAATTGGTAAGCCCGATAACCCAGATAGTGGATTACGAAACGCCATGGGGCATCGTAAATATGAATTCAGATTCGGATAACGCTATCAGAAAATACACCCTGTTTGAAGAGATGGACGGCAAGCCATACTACAGCATTGGAGTTTCTGCATTGGCAAACAGCCGCCTGTATCAAACTGACTGGCAGAAGCATTTGAAGCTGTATGAGAATCATCTGCATGTGGCAAATCATAGGATTCCCACATACAGGGGCAACAAAGCCTTGATTAATTATTATGGCCCTGCAGGAAGCTTTCCAGTGTATTCATATGCCAGCGTCATCGATGACAGCACAATGGCTATGCCCGGATACCAGGGAATTGAGTTTGACGAATTCTACAGCCTCATGGACTCTGGCGCTTTGCAGGATAAAATAGTGCTGATTGGCGCTACCATCGACGAACTGCATGACAAGTTTCCCACCCCCTTTGGCGGAGAATGGACTCCCGGGGTGGAGATACATGCAAACTTTGTGGAAATGGTAAAGAACAACGACTATCTGTATGCAGTGAATCCCTGGTGGTACCTTGTGATAGAGTTCTTCTTGCTCTTCTTGCTGTGGTTCATCTTCCGAAAGTTCAAACCCCAGCTTTCTGCTATTGCTCTCATACTGCTTATTGCCATTCAATTCTACCTTGCATACAGAATGTTTGTTGGACAACACTATATGGTCCCAGTAGTGCAAACTGTTCTTAGCATGCTGCTGATATATATTGCCAGCATCATCTGCCACTATCTGGATTCCATCAAAGAGAAGCGTTTCATCCGTAGCGCGTTTCAGCAGTATATGGCGCCGGAACTGGTTAGTGAACTGCTCAAAAATCCCAAGAAACTAAGCTATGGCGGTTCTCTGCAAGAAGTATCGGTTCTATTTTCCGATATCCGATCTTTTACCACCTACTCCGAAAACCACAGCCCGGAAGAAACGGTGAATATTCTGAAGGAATACCTAACTGAGATGGTAAGCTTGATAGTGGAAAACAAAGGAATATTGGATAAATTTGTAGGTGATGAAATCATGGCGCTCTTTGGAACTCCGGTTCCATTGCCAAATCACGCGCTTAATGCTTGCAAAGTGGCTCTGCAAATGCGGGATAAGATGACCGAATTGCAAGAAAAATGGAAAGCTGAAGGCAAAGAAACTTTTGAGATTGGTATCGGGGTAAACACCGGTTCTGCCGTAGTAGGCAACCTCGGCAGCGAGCAAATCTTCGATTACACCGCAATCGGCGACACTATCAATCTGGGCGCGCGCCTGGAAAGCATAAACAAAGAGTATGAAACTGCCAAACACATTATCATTAGTGAATTTACGCTAGCTCATGTCCAGGATTTTGTGGAAACCAGATACCTGGACGAAGTAAAAGTAAAGGGCAAGAACAAAGCAGTTAAGATCTACGAATTGATCCGGCTCAAATAGCGGATGGCTTCATGATCCATATCCCAGCCATGCGTGGGATGCGGATGGGATAAACCTGGAATGACTCTGGGGATGCTTGCCCTGCATGCCCCAGAGAGCACAGCTCGCTTCTGAAGAAAGCTTGGCAGACCAGCCCGGTGAAGAAGGCTCAATGCAAAGGATCGCTGGGCAGACCTATCTACCCGATATGTATTTCTTTTTGGTAAGTGCGATTTTCTATTGAGACGATTTGCAATTATCGCTGACAGCGTATGATACATATTCTAGCTGCCATGACGTTCATTTTTTCTTGACAACAAGAATAATCATCAGTAGTATGGCTTCGAGTTTGATGAGCTATTTTTTTGCCCCCATTGCTCAAGTCCTGCCTCCTGATTTCGAGTCGCGACGGATCAAAGCTCGTGTTTCCCGGAAGATGATCAGCTTTTCTAAAGCCTAGGCTGACCTCTTCAGCCATTATTAGATTAACGCGCATAAAAAGGAGCCTATTATGAAGCATTTGATCCTGATCGGCATGTTGCTGGTTTGCCCCATACTTTGGGCACAAACGGCAATACCCTTCGCAGAAGGGAGTGGAACTCCGGAGGATCCCGTTCATATCGACAATTTTGGTCATCTATATTATCTTACGCTAAATTCCAGCTTCTGGTCTTTGCACTATATTCAAACTGCAGATATTGACGCCACAGATTCTGCCCTGATCTCTGATGAAGCGCCCGATACCCATGGCTGGTTGCCCATTGGCAGAGGCAGTGTGCAATTTACAGGTTCTTATGACGGCGGGGGCTACACGATCCAAAATCTTTTTATGAACCGCACTTCACATGAATTTAACGGACTTTTCGGTTATATAATCGGAGCAAAAGTGCAGCGGGTTCATCTACGCGATGCCACAATCAACGGAGGTCATTACGCCGGAGTTCTTAGCGGAGTAGCACATGCAAGCTCGGTAATAAGCCAGTGCTCTGCCACCGGCTCAGTTAGCGGAACATACAATGTTGGCGGTTTGATTGGATTCAGCAACAATTCTCTGATCTCAAACAGCTATGCCCATGTAGATGCGCTTGGATGGGATCGCGTAGGTGGGTTCATCGGAACATCCGGCTGGCTTGATCAATACACCTACATCAATTTTTGCTACAGCACCGGTACTGTAGTCAGCAATTACTCCGGCAGCATTGGAGGATTTTCCGGATGGGGAGGTTATTCCTATCATCAGGAATGCTATTGGGATACCCAAAGTTCCGGTCTGAACACCAGCGCGGCAGGAACGGGAAAAACAAGTGCCGAGATGATGCAACAAGCCAGCTATCCGATGTGGAATTTTGCAAATCTGTGGTCCATCGATGAAGGCAACGCTTATCCGGAAATTCAGGCTATGCCGGGCTTCTCTCAACCTGCAGACCTCAGCCTGATCGATCTGAACGGGATTGGCTCTGAGGCTGATCCCTACCAAATCTCAAACGCAGATGAGTTGAACCTGATGCGCCTGGATCTTGCTGCCCATTACATCCTTGTTGGGGATATTGATCTCAGTAGTTCCGTGATCTGGAATTTCGGAACCGGCTGGCTTCCTGTTGGAGCCACTGAAGCACCCTTTACTGGCAGTTTGGATGGAGCTTTTCACGTCATTAACGGTCTCACCATAAACCGGATCAATGCAGATAATCAAGGCTTATTCGGCTTTGTGAACGGAGCGCAGATAAAAAATCTGGATCTGCGCAGTGCGTTTATCTCTGGGAAAGATAATTGCGGAGGGATAGCGGGTTATTCACAGACAACTACAATAGACAATATTGATGTCCAGCTGTCTCTTAGCGGCTTCCATGCCGGTGGAGCTATTGCCGGTGTTCAAAAAGCCGGTTCAGTAGAACGGTGTTTTGCCGATGCTAATATTCTGAACTACAATCATTACACCGGAGGAATTGTAGGCGTTAATCTCGCTCTGGATGGCTTAGTACCAAGGGTTGAGAAGTGCGGTAGCATCGGAGCCTTAAAGGGTACGGCAAACGTAGGCGGAATCGTTGGATATGCCTCGAGTGGGACTATAGCAGATTGTTTTAGCCACTGCTCAATATTTAGTAACGATCAAGTCGGCGGAATAGCCGGAGCGCTGGGTAGTACTACCGATTCCGCATTCATTCAAAGTAGCTATTCCACCTGCCCTATCAGCTTCGGCTCTTCTGCCTTCCGTTACGGCGGGATTGTTGGCTGGATGATGGGTGGCGACATAACAGATTGCTATTGGAATACAGAAAGCTCCGGTATGAGCGGTGCGGGGCATTACAGCGGATGTACCGGTCTCAACACCTCTCAGATGACCTATCCCGGTGCTTTGGAACATTTCGCTCTATGGGATTTTGATACCACCTGGCAGCAGGATAGCAGTTCCCAGCAGAACTCCGGTTATCCATATTTGTCCTGGCAATTGCCCCCTGTTGCAAACTTGCAGATATCTGTTTCCGAGGGAGAGCCTTGCCTGTTCTGGCAGAAAGTCCCCCGCATAAACAGCTACAACATATATAGCGCACCGCACCCCTACGCAACTGGGGAAGACTGGCTGTTGATCGGAAATACGGTAGATTTCACCTTCCCCTTACCGGTCAATTCAACGAATTTCTATATGCTAAAATCGGTAAAAGAATAGCCCCTATACCTGAAAAAATCTTTGCCCTCTGCCACTCTGCTCTGCAAGGGTCTCAGAGGGCATTTTTTTGCTCTTGATTTCCGATAAGTCCCTTAATATAATATCGGGACTTCAAGGAGATATTAAGCTTGGATACTGCTCTCGCCATAGGAGCATCTAAGCTTAAAAGCCCGCTGAAGCTACGCTAAAGTATCAAGTACGAGCTGGAGCTGGAGAATTGAGCAAAGAGCAACTAAGTAGATATCGCCATCCGATTGCCAGTAAACCGCTTGTTGCCATCGGCAAACCATTTAGATAGATTTCAGGATTGTTGCCGCTGCTCTCTCCTCAGGAGTTCAAAGCGCCTCCATATCTTCACATTTATTCACTTTCTTTGCGGTGCTTTGGAATCTGACAGCGTTGTGGGTGCTGCTTTTAGCTGCACATTTTTTTAACACGCGTCTGGAAGACGCGTCTACTTTATTGCTTCGGAATCTGACAGCGAGCTTGCTTTTTGTTTATGGAAAGCTTTGAAAAAGAGCTATAACATATGTAAACATAAACTGCTTAAACTGAGCTGGATTACCTTTTTCCTTGACAATCCCAATACTCTGAATCCAATAGGAACATCCCTTATCTTTTACCTAAAAGCTTTACCCGCAAGTAAAAATATTGGTACAAAGGAGCTATAATGATTGAAGAGAAGTTGATACCCTATTTTGTTGATTCTATTAAGGAACATTGGGATCTTCCCGCATTTACAGATTACCCCGGTTCTGCGCTTAGTTACTCAGAGGTGGCAAAACGGATTTTGTGGTTGCATCGGATATTCAAGGAAAGCGGGATCAAAAAAGGCTCAACCATTGCTTTGGCGGGCAAGAACAGCAGCAACTGGGCTTTGGTGTGGCTTGGCACTGTCACATATGGCGCGACCATTGTGCCAATTTTGGCAAATTTTTCCCCTGAAGATACGCAGCATATTATCAATCACAGCGATGCCGAGCTGGTGTTTATCAGCAAAGATAAATATGACAATATCGATGGCGACCAGCTAAAAAAAGTTCGCATTGTATTTGCCCTGGATGATTTTAGCATTCTGGATCACAAACGTGAGAAAAAGCAGGATTTCCGAAGCTTCGATGAGCATAGTGATCTGCACAAGATTGGAAAAAATGACTTTAAGCTCGAAGACAACTGCAATAATGAGGATACCGCTGCGATCATCTATACCAGCGGAACCACAGGTTTTTCCAAAGGAGTGATGCTGCCACATCGCAGTTTTCTGGCAAATATTCTGGTAGCAAATAAAAACCTTCTCTTCAGCATCGGCGCAAAAGTGTTTGCTTTTTTACCCCTTGCTCATGCATATGCCTGCAGTTTTGATCTGCTCTATCCCTTCACGCGGGGTAATCATATTAACTTCATGGATCGCATCCCAGCGCCAAAGATTCTTTTGGCCGCCATGAAAGATCTGAAGCCAGAAGTTGTGCTTACAGTTCCTCTTTTGATCGAGAAAATCTACAAAAAGCAACTCCAACCTACCATAGAAAGTCCCAAAATGAAGGCTTTACTCAAAATTCCCGTGATCAATAAGATAATTCTAAAAAAGATTCACGATAAACTGATGCTGGCTTTTGGGGGCAATATCCGCGAATTGATCACCGGCGGAGCTCCGATGAATGCTGAAGTGGAACAATTTATGAAACTCATCAAATTCCCCTTCACCATCGGCTATGGCATGACCGAGTGCGGACCTTTGATCTCCTATGCAAACTGGCAAGAACACCGCTATGAATCCAGCGGAAAGCAGGTAGATTATCTGCAGATCAAGGTCAACTCCCCGGATCCGGAAAAGATACCCGGCGAAATCATGCTGAAAGGCGAACAGGTATTCAAAGGCTACTATAAGTTTGAAGAAGCAACTAAAGAGGTTTTGCGGGACGGCTGGCTACATACTGGCGATATCGGCACTATCGATAAAGATGGCTTTATCTACATCCGGGGCAGAAGCAAGAATGTAATCTTGGGACCCAGCGGCGAAAACATCTATCCGGAACTGGTAGAGCAAAAGCTGAATAATATGCCTTATGTGGGAGAGTCCCTCATTTTAGAGCGCGATCGGCAATTGCACGCCATGATTTATCCTGATTTTGAAGCTCTGGATGCGGATCACATCCCGGAAAGCAAGATTCCGGAATTGATGGAGGAAAACCGGCAGGCAGTGAATAAACAACTGGCAGATTTCAGCCGTATTATCAAGATTCAGATTGCCAACGAGCCCTTCCAGAAGACACCCACTCAGAAGATCAAACGTTACCTTTATTCATAAGCAGTTAAATTGGAAGAGAAACGATATTTCGCCGTCGTCTCAGGAAGCTTGGAGAAACATGCCTCTGGTGAGCTGCAAAGCTTGGGAGCGAAGATTTTATCCGAGATCCCCAGAGGGATCGGCTTCAGCTGTTCCAAAGAAAATCTATACCGCATTCTTTATGAATCCCGGCTGATCCAACGGGTGCTACTTCCACTTTTGCACTTTCCCTGTCACAGTATCAAATACCTGCACCAACAAGCGCAAAAAAACATCGATTGGCCATCTCTTTTTAGCCTGAACCAAAGCTTCGGCATCGATAGTAACGTTAGCAATTCCTTTACGCGCCATTCTCTATATGCCGGGCAAATCCTGAAAGACGCTATCTGCGATAGTTTCCGGGCGTGTTTTGGTGAGAGACCAAACTTCAGCAATAGTGAGCCGGATATTCTATTCAACTTGCACATTCACGAAAATAAAGTGAGCATTTCGCTGGATCTTTTAGGGCAAAGCTTGCACAAGCGCGGTTACCGCAAGGCATCGGTAGACGCTCCTTTGCAGGAAACTCTTGCCGCTGCCATCATCAATCTGAGCGGCTGGGATATGGACAGTCCGCTGTGGGATCCGATGTGCGGCAGTGGAACTATTCTGGCGGAAGCCCATATGCTGGCATGTCGCATCCCGGCAGGATTTCTGCGTGATCATAAGCGTTTGCAGCTGATGCCGGAACACGATGAATCCCTTTGGCAACAGGTGAAACAAAATGCGAACGCAAAAATGCGCAAACTTCCCCATAAAATGATCTTTGGCTCGGATATCAGCCCTGCAGCAATTGAAGCCACGCGGGAAAACCTCGCCCATCTACCTTTTGCGGAAAGTATAGAGCTAAGAAGCTGCAGAATCGAGAGTTTTAAAGACAACTTTAGCGGCACACTGATCTTCAATCCTCCTTACGGAGTGAGGTTAGGGCACATGGAGGAGGTGGAAGAGCTTTACATAAATATCGGTAACTTTCTGAAACAGCATTGTAAGGGTAGCACCGCGTATATCCTGTGCGGAAGCAAAGAACTGGTCCCCAAGATACGCCTCAGGGCACATTGGGCAAAAAGCCTGAAAAATGGAAATCTGGATACAAAGCTGGCAAAGATCGTCATCCGCAAATGAGCTTAGATAATACTCATCCCAAAATCATGGAAAAGGAGTAAAACCATGTACAAAAGCCTATTAGTAATAACCATAGCAACCGTCTTACTGGTATTGGGTGCTTGTTCCAAAGCCCCTCAGAAAATCCAGATTCTTACCGAGAACTATCCGCCTCTTAGTTATGAGCAAAATGGTGAAATCACCGGTTTTGGCAGTGAAGTAGTAAACGCGATTCAGGCAGAATTGGGAACTAAACACCCCATTCGGATAATGGATTGGGACGACGCCTATGCAACCGCCCTCAGAGAAAGCAATGTGATACTTTTCACGATGGATAAGACCCCGGAGCGGGAGGATAAATTCCATTTCATCGGCCCATTGGGCTCAAACGTGGCAAGCTTCTATGCCAATCGGGAAAACATGACTGTCCCGGTTGATATTGAACAAGCTAAGAGTTACTCCAGCATCGCTACTACTACTGATTGGTTCACCGAACAGTATCTGAAAGAAGAGGGGTTTGAAAACCTCTCCAGTAATGCAGACCCACTGCAAGCAGTGAGGCTTCTGGCAGATCAAAAAGCCGATCTGGCTGTTTTTACCGATGTTACCCTGCCAGAATTGTGCAAGGAAGCCGAAGTGGATATCGATTCTTTCACCCCTGTGCTTGAATTGCTTTCTACAGATTATTACATTGCGATATCCAAAAATACTGACGCCAAAACTGTGGAAGATTGGCAAAAAGCCTTTGCAAAAATCAAAGAAAGGGGAGAACTGGCCAAGTTGCATAGCAAATGGTTTGATCTAAAATAATTATCTCCAAATGGCATCAAATCTAACCCTGTTGCTCACCGCGGCACTCTGGGGCTTTGCTTTTGTAGCCCAAAGCCAGGGCAGCCGCAGCATGGATGCCTTCAGCTTCAATGCTATCCGCTTTGCGCTGGGCGCATTGGTTGTGCGGGGAATCCTCTACAAGAGTTTTGCAAAACCGCGCCGGCTAATCTGGCAGCCTGGTTTGGTGCTTTTTATCGCGGCAAGTTTGCAGCAGATCGGGATCATCTTTACCAGCGCCGGTTCTGCCGGTTTCATAACCGGATTGTATGTGCTGTTTGTTCCACTTCTGGGACTTCTTCGCGGACAAAAGCCCGGCTACAGATTAGTCCTTGCTCTGGGACTTGCTCTTCCCGGTTTGTATATGATCAATAGCACGGGCAATATCCGGGCATCCTTGGGCAATCTTTTGGTTCTCATCTCAGCAGTATTTTGGGCTATTCACGTACAATTGGTGGATAAATATGCCAAAACAAATTCAACCGGAGAGCTTGCCTTCGGGCAATTCTCGATTTGCGCTGTACTTTCGGGTCTTGGAGCGGTAATCTGGCGCATTTCCATGCATCCCGAAACCGCTTTTTCTTTTAGGTATTGGCAAGGTATCGGCACTGCTACGCTACCCATCCTGTATGGAGGTCTGATCAGCGTGGGTATAGCCTATACTCTGCAGATCAAAGCTCAGAAGAAAGCCGAGCCGGCAGCTGCGGCAGTAATTCTTTGCCTGGAGGGCGTTTTTGCCTTGTTTGGGTCGCATCTGCTCTTGGGGGAAGCGCTAAGCGTGCAAAATGTATCCGGAGCCATATTGATGCTTTCTGCTATGATTTTGATCTCATTGCCCAAAAAATTTGTTGACAGAAAATGCAGATCAAATTTGGGTGTTCGAACATAAACAATAAAACACATATTTAAGGAATAATAAATGATTTTGTACACTGTAGCCTTGATCGTTCATGTGATTATCAGCGTCGCATTGGTGTTGGTAATCCTCGCTCAAACCTCCAAAGGTGGCTTGGATGCTAACCTTGGCGGAGCAGCTATGAATGTATTTGGCGGTAGCGGTGCATCCCAAATGCTGAAGAAATGGACCCAGATTCTTGCGGTTATCTTCGCCGCATCTTGCATCCTGCTTGCCTTCCTAGTAAAAGATCTGCGTGGCGGTACTCTTAGTGATGTCCAACAACGCCAACAACAGATCCCGGATACTGAAGCTCCTGCCGCACCGGCAACACCTGTTGCTGCCCCGGCTGAAACTCCTGTAACCCCCGCCCAGGGCGAATAAACTTTTGGCAGAAGTGGTGGAATTGGCAGACACGCAAGACTAAGGATCTTGTGCCTGTAAC
>CAZJJH010000033.1:0-10690 GCA_964546265.1 uncultured Candidatus Cloacimonadota bacterium | reverse complement strand
AGCGTAGTCTGGAATGGTCGGGATGATGGCAATCGACCTGTTGCATCTGGCGTTTATTTTGCTCGTTTAGAGCAAAATGGAGTATCCAAAATTAGCAAAATGATGCTTATGAAATAGATCAAAAGACTGTGTATTGAGAAGTTGCCTAAAATTTATTTTTTAAAGGAGGTTTTGTGACAAACCGGGATATTGATGATGTAATGCAAATACTTGAGCAACACTTTTATAGTGTAAAGACCCCGATTGTGGATCTGATCCAGGCTAAAACCAAAGATCCGTTCCGGGTATTGGTGGCAACCATCCTTAGCGCGAGGACCAAGGATGAAACAACTGCCGTAGTAGTAAACGAACTATTCCAAAAAGTAAAGGTTCCTGACGATTTTGATGCTCTGAGCGTGGAGGAACTGGATAAGATAATTTACCGGACCGGCTTCCATAACGCCAAAACCAAACACCTGAAACAATTGCCCAAGGTAATGCGTGAGGAGTTTGGCGGCAAGGTGCCTTCCGAGATTGATGATTTGTTGAAATTACCCGGAGTGGGGCGCAAAACGGCAAATCTGGTACGCGCAGTAGCTTTTTCTTTGCCGGCGATATGCGTGGATATTCATGTGCACAGGATTTGTAATCGCTGGGGCTATATAGAAACGAAGAATCCCTTTGAATCCGAAATGGCACTACGGGAAAAACTTCCGCAGAAACACTGGCTAAAGATAAACTCCTATGTAGTGGCTTTCGGGCAAAATCTCTGTAAACCTCGCAAGCCAATGTGCGACACTTGCCCCATCTTTAAATATTGCCGCAGAGTGGGGGTAAAATAAGTATGGCTTGCATATTTTGCTCGATTCCCGCCAAGGATTGGCTGTTGCACAATAAGGATTATTATGTGATGTATGACAAGCGGCCGGTATCCAAAGGGCACTGCCTGATAGTATCCCGGCGGCATGTGGAAGATTATTTCGGCTTAAGTGAAGAAGAAGCTGCATCGCTAAAAAGCATTACACTGGAGTTGAAGAGATTCCTGGATGAGAAATATCAGCCCAAAGCTTTTAACCTCGCCATGAATTGCGGGGCAAAAGCGGGGCAAACCGTTTTTCATTTCCATATGCACGTGATACCTCGTTATTAGCTATAATTGGGGGGATCCCCCCAAGGAGTTTGCGATGAAAAAGTTTCTGCTTTTCTGGATTTTTTTCGTAGTGGGGATGTGTTTTGCCAGAACTATGGATGTAGAAGCGGGCAAGATAGTATTAAAACTACAAAGCGGCAAAGAAAGCGAAGTTCTCAGCCGACTGAAACAAGCATATGGGGTGCTTGACTATCAAAGAAGATTTGATGCTTTGCAAGATGAGCGCGGTATGTTAAAGGATATCTACCTGCTAAAGATAGACTCCCAAAGAAGTCCTTGGGCGGTGGCAAACGAGATCAACAGCCAGGAAGGCATCATTTACGCAGAGCCACTTTTCATCGATGGGACATTTGCCGTTCCCAACGATACCTTTTACGCAGAAGCTTTGAATTTTACTCCCATGCAAGCAGAGGCGGCGTGGGATCTGCAGAAATGCGAGCAGAATCCGGTGATAATCGCCATAGTGGATACCGGAGTGGCATACAAACATCCGGATCTTGCGCAAAACATCTGGAATAACTTGGGGGAGGATGCCAATAACAATGGTTATACATTCTATCAGGATGGTGGCGCTTGGGTTTTTGACTCCGGCGATCTGAATGGCATAGATGACGATGGCAATGGCAAGATCGATGATCTGGTGGGCTGGAACTTCCTGCTAAACAGTGCGGGAGATGAGAATAACGACCCCGGGGATCCCGGGAGTCACGGAACGCGAGTGGCGGGGCTGGCAGGGGCAGTGAGCAACAATGCCCAGGGCGTTGCTTCGCTCAGCTGGAATCCTATCTTGATGCCAATTTCTTGCTCCAGAGCCGGAGCAACTTCCACTATCATAAGGGGTTATGATGCCATCCTGTATGCAGCGGAAAACGGGGCAAAAGTGATTAATTGTTCCTGGGGAGGCAGCGGATTCTCGCAAGCGAATAAGGATCTGATCGACTATGTAAATCAATTGGGTGCAGTGGTGGTGGCAGCGGCGGGTAACAGCAACAATCAGGTTCCGATCTATCCGGCGGCGTATCCCGGCGTAATTGCAGTTGCCGCTCTGAATAACGATGGCAGTAAATGGAGCGGCTCCAGCTATGGTGCCTTTGTGGATTTTGGCGTGCCAAATCAGAATTTCTATACTGTCAGCCCTGCCACGGGGTATTTCAGCGGGTCGGGAACCACATCCTACGCTTCACCTATCGGCAGCGCAATGGCGGCATTGCTACTATCGCAAAATCCGGCGTTGAGCGCTGCAGATTTGCGGTATCGGATCGGGGCAAATTGTAGCGATATCGATATGCAAAACCCGAACTACATCAATAAACTGGGGGGAGGGATGGTGGATGCGTATGCCGCATTAAGCAGCTTGAATCCGCCGCAGGAACCTTTTTTGAAATTGGGCATGTTTAGCATGGGGCAAGCAAAAGATCAATCGGGAGAACTTGCGCTGGAACCTTCGGACGACATCAGTTTGAACCTCATTCTGCGCAATTATTCTGACTATAGCGGCAATGCTTCTTTTACTATCAGCAGTAGCAATCCAGATATCAGCATTTTGAATGCCAATCACGATTGTACTGTTCCTGCGGATGAATTCTTCCAATTGGAGGATGCTTTTCTAATCCATATCAATCCCGGGGCTTTGTCCCAATACCTAAGTTTGCAACTGGATGTAAGCTCCTTTTTGCCAATACTTTCTGAGAGTAGTTTCAGCATAGAAGTTTTGATCAACAACGGTGGTATTCTGGTTTGGGAACCGGTAGCCGGAGGCAGGGATTTAAGCGGGAGCTTCATTCGTAACAGCTTGCAGGCTATAGGCAGAGATGTGGTTTATGGCAATGTGTTTCCGGGCTCGCTGAGTAGTTTTGAGGCGGTGTTTCTCAGCTTTGGCTCCGTGGGCACAAATGTGTATCGTTTGCATGAGGAGTATATCTATGCTGCCATACGCGATTACTTGCAGCAGGGAGGATCTTTGTATCTGGAGGGGGCAGATACTATTGGCTATGATCTGGAGTACTATCTGGGCGAAGCGGAAGGCGGACTGGGGGCACACACGGTGCTTTGGGAACTTTTGGGGATAGAATCCGCAGAGGACGGAAGCGCCAATCCGATCAGTATGCTACAAGCTCAATTGCCCTTCAGCAATCTTGAATTTGCGGGATCCAGCCAATTGAACGTAAACTATATAGATACATTTGTTCCTACAGGGGATGGCGCGGCGGCTTTCTATGAAGATGGCTACGGCACGGTGGGCATTGCCGGAAAGGGAGACTGGGATCAGGCATCGGTGGTGTTTTCCTATGCTTTGGCAGAGCTGGCGGATGCAGGGGAAAACAACCGGGCACAGCTTTTGCGAGATATCCTGATATGGTTTATTGATAGTCCCGAGCCACATATTGTGAGAACAGAGGATGGCTTGAGCCTGGTTTGGGAGCCCAGTCCGCTAGCGGCATCCTATAAAGTATTTCGCGCCACAGATCCTTATGGAGAATTTGTGGAGCTTGCCACAGTAGGCGCGGAAGCTTTACCTTTGAGCATCAGTGAATCCCGAGCTTTTTACAAGGTTCAAGCTTTACCATAAATCCGATTGAACTTCATAGCCTTATCTGGGATAAAAAAACCCGGGGGGAAACCCGGGTAGATATTTTTATAAGTGTAACTGGTTTATATGCTGAAGTATTTGGGTTCTTCAGGGATGAGAAGCTCTGCCTGAGTATTTTTTACTACATCGTCCACAGTGCTACCTTCGGCAATTTCACGCAGGACAAGACCTTCGGGCACTACTTCGATAACAGCTAAGTCCGTAATTATCAGGCTTACTTTGCCTTTTGCGGTTAAGGGAAGATTGCATTCTTTGAGAATTTTGGGATTTCCCTTTTTATCGCAATGCTCCATTGCCACGATTACTTTGCGGGCTCCGGTTACCAGATCCATGGCACCGCCCATACCGGGGACCATTTTTCCGGGGATCATCCAGTTTGCCAGATTTCCCTGTTGATCTACCTGCAGGGCACCCAATACCGTGGCATCGATGTGTCCGCCACGGATGATGGCAAAGCTGAGCGCGCTATCGAAGAAAGACGCGCCTTTGAGGGCAGTGATGAAGCCGCCTCCAGCATTTATCATATCTGGATCCTCTTTGCCTTCGGCAGGGCTGGGACCTACTCCCAACATGCCGTTTTCGCTTTGAAAGATCACATGAACTCCCTCTGGGATATAATTAACTGCCATGGTAGGTAAGCCGATACCGAGGTTTACATAATCTCCATCCTTAAATTCGCGGGCGATTCTGCTGCCAATGAGTGCTCTCTTATCCATTTGTAACCTCCCCGCTTTTTACGATGTAATCTACAAAAACTCCCGGACAGGCAATCAGCTCCGGATCTAACTCGCCAATTTCCACAATCTCATCCACTTCAGCAATGGTGATCTTACCCGCCATTGCCATGATGGGGTTGCTGTTGCGGGCGGTCTTGCGGAAGATGAGGTTTCCCATCTTATCTGCCTTGTAAGCGCGGATCAGGGCAAAATCGCTTTCGATGGCGGGCTCTAAGATAAAATCCTTGCCATTCATATTGATGATCTGTTTGCCTTCTTCCACCACGGTTCCGATCCCGGTAGGAGTAAGCACTCCGCCCAAGCCGGCTCCGGCAGCGCGAACGCGTTCCATCAGGGTTCCCTGTGGCACAAGCTCTATCTCCATTTCCCCGGCGTTCATTTGCGCTTGGATGGTTCTGTTTGTGCCCAGATGCGAAACTTGCGCGCTTTTGATCAGCCTGGCTACTACCAGCTTGCCCACGCCGCGGTCTTCCCAATCCGAAGCAATCACAATCATGTGTAAATTCTCGGTTTTGCGCTCTACGATGGCGTCTATAATCCCTTCCGGAGCACCCACGGCGAGGAAGCCACCGATAGCCAGCCTACTGCCGGGCCCAATCATTGCTGCCGCCTGGGCAGCGGAAATCTGTTTTGCCATTGCTTTCTCCTCTATTTGGCTAATTTTCATAATGATACCCGCTTATCTGCCGGGCAGAAAATGTCAACTGTTTTCCCCAGAAGGAGTTTCCACCACATAGTCTTCTACTATATGGGCATCGATGGCGGGGATGATAACCTTCAGGTGGATGCCGTCCTCACGATAGTCTTCGCTTTCGATGATGGCGATATCGTGCAGGCGGGAAACCAGTGCGGTCTGCGCATAGGGCAAGAGCAAGCGGTATTGGCGATTGTCCATCAGCATGTCTTCCAGCTTGGCGATTAAATCCGGGATGCCGTCACCTTGAGCAGCGCTTATCGCAACAGAATCAGGATAGTGGCGCTGAAGCATTGTCTGGATGCGCTCATCTACCAGATCACTCTTGTTTAAAACCAGCACTTGAGGGATTGCATCTGCTCCGATGGATTTTAGCACTTCATTTACCTGATCCACATAATACTGGTGTCTGGCATCAGCGATATCGACGGTATGGAGCAGTAAATCTGCATCAACAGCTTCCATCAGGGTAGCGCGGAAAGAAGCTACCAGGTGGTGAGGTAATTCAGATATAAAGCCCACCGTGTCCGAGATTACCGCCGGCGCTCCGGTGGAAAGTTTTAACTGCCGGGAGGTGGAATCCAGGGTTGCAAAAAGGCGATCCTCCACCAAAACTCCTGCGTCTGTGAGGCGGTTGAAGAGGGTGGATTTGCCGGCGTTGGTATAGCCAACCAGGCAGATCTTTTTGCTATTTTCACGCTGCTTTCGCTGAGTCTCTTTGTGTTTGGTAATCTCATCTATGGCTTTGGTGATTTTACGGATCTGCACGCGGATCAGGCGCTTATCGATCTCTATCTGCTTTTCGCCCATACCTCTGGAGGCAGAACCTCCGGTGGAACGCATGCTGCCACGCTCTTTATCGAAGTGGCCCCAAAGCCTTTTGAGGCGTGGCAATTGGTATTTCAATTCTGCCAGTTTTACCTGCAGTTTGGCTTCTTTGGTTTTGGCATGTTTGTGGAAGATGGTGAGGATCACTTCTGTGCGGTCGATCACCTTTATCTGATAGTTCTTTTCGATATTGCGCGCTTGCATAGGCGAAAGTTCGTCGTTGATAATCAGCAAGTTTGCTCCCGCTTGCTGCATTTTTTCGCTAAGTTCTTCCAAAAAGCCCTTGCCAAAATAGCTGCTGCGCTCCGGTTTTGCCCGGCGTTGGGAGTAGCGTCCTAAAATTGCGATACCTGCTGTATCTGCCAGGCGTTCCATTTCGTTCAGTGAAGCGTCTGTATCCTCGCTTGAATCTCCCTGACGGATAACGGTTGCGATAAAAGCACTGTCTTCTTCGTTTTCGATCTCATCCCAGCTTTCAGGATCAAGCTCATCGTATTCTTCTAATAAATATTCTTGTTGCATTCAGATACTCCTTAATATCCCAGAATATGCCCTCGTTTGCTGTAATGGGGATTGGAGTTTAGTTGATCACGGCGAATTTCCCCCTAGTCCTTTCATCATCCATTTCTATGATGTAAAAATATATGCCACTGCTGATCTTGCGGCCTTTTGAATTGATGCCATTCCAGCGCCAGGTAATACTGTTATTTTCAGGCGTGAAGGGACCGATGTCAGCTTTGTGCATCAGGGCTCCGGCTGCATCGTAAATGGCGATCTTCCCGCGTTTATCCGGCGGGAAATTCATGAATATTATCTCATTGTGCTCTGCGCGGTACATGGGATTGGGAAATACCACTACATCCTTGAGGTTTGTAATATCCCTTAGCGCAAACCGGGCGAGGTTATGCAGGGGGGAGATCACATTTCCAAATAGGTCGCTGATGTTTTGAATGCGGATAAAATAGGCTTCGTTGCTATAGCTAAGCTTATGTTTCAGGAAGATCGTAACTTTATCTGCATCTACGCTGATGCTATTGATGGAGTTATTGGCATCGTTCATGGGGCAGGATAGTGTGTAGTTTTCTACAAAAGCGGCGGATAGGGGCTCGATCTCTTCGCTGAAGAGGATTTCCACACTCCTGTTTTGGGGGAGAATGGTAGTAGAGACAATCCTGGGGGATTCAATATCTTCCAGATAGGGGAAGCTGTAAGATGTAACAATAGCCGGGATGCCGCTATGTCCGCTGATTCCGCTGATCTGTAAAGTAAAAAGGCTATCGATGGGGGGCAGAGCTTCACGGAAGCGCAATTGCACTCCGCGTTGCTGATGAGTGCTGTTTACAGAGATGGGCGCGGCTAATCCATGCGAAAGGCTGTAGAGATTTGGGTTCAGGATGGTAGAGGGCATACTCTGGTTGAATATGGCTCTTAGCTCGTGACTACCTTGCATAAATATCTGCTCTATCTCGGGAATGGGGAGAGGGGTTGCTTCGCGCCAGGGGCTAAGATAGCTTTCCGGAGGTGTATTGCCCGGGAAATATGCGCTTACTGCATATGCGTAAAGGGATCCTGTTTCCACATTGAGATCTGTGTAGCTATCTGCGCTTAGCTGGGCAATCATTTCGATGTTATCTTCCTCATCCCGACGGTATATGCGATATGCGGATGCAGAATTCCCCAGCCAGCTGATCCGGACAGAATCCGGTCCCAAAGCCTGAGCGATTACATTGTAAGGAGCGGCAGGTCCCTGATATGGGGTGTCTTGTTGCCACTGAACCGCAACCAGGCTATCTGCGGCTCCTATAGCGTTTGCTAAAATACGTACAGCACCATCGGAGCCGGTAATACTAGCCAGTCTGTAATTCAGGGTGCTATCTCCTATGAAGACCGGACTGAAGTTATTGTTTTCATATTTCAGGATATAGAGATGGGGCGAAAGCGCTAGAACCAGTTCATCTTTTCCATCCTGATCGATGTCTGTGCTGAGGATGGCATTTTGGGATTCCACATTGTTGAACATTATGTTTCCCATACTCTTATATGTGGTATCATTCACTGCCGTAAAGGCTTCAAACATCCAGAAGTTAAGGGCAGGATTGTTGATGCTGGTATTGTATCCTCCTACCACAAAATCGCGCGTGCCATCCCCGTCAAAATCTCCGGTAGCCAATTGATATGTATTGCCAACGGGAAAGCGGTGGTGCCAGGAAAGGGGTGCTTCCGCGTTGTTCAAAACCTCAAAGATCATTATATCCCCATCCGTATCTGCGCAAAGTATGTCCGGGTGACTATCGCCATCCAGGTTGTCCACCAATACGGTAGGCACAAAATTGTTGCGCTGGTTTGTTTCCGTGTTGTTTTCCAGGGTGTTGCGGCTTACCATGATTCCGGAATTGTTGCGGGAGAAAAGCTGAATAACCCGCTTGGTACTAAGGTTTTTTACCAGCAACAGATCAACATTGCCATCGCCGGAATAATCAGCAGCACTTCCCCCCATGATTCCGGTGTCGCTGAAAATCAATGAATCCGGATGTGGGTAAAAATCCTGCATATCGGGAAACGATTCCCAAAGCTTGGCAGTTTCAGACTGGAGTAAGAGCAGCTCCATTCCGTTACCGTTTGTGTCGCCCAGATCCAAGGGCCAGCCATTTTGTTGAAAATCGTTTTTCATGATATGGCCTGCAGGACCTGGTTCATACACCGCGATGTTTCCATAGCCGGATATTGGCATATCCATTGCGACATACTCCTGGATTCCGTTGCCGTCAAAATCGTGGTTACGGTTCAAGGGAACCCGGGCATTACCAATTTCTGTTCTGGTAAAACCAACCGGGGGGATGCTATCGTAGCGTATATCCAGGACATCCGTGAACAGGGGACTTTGGCTTTCAATATTGCTGAAGTTTGTGGCAATCACACTAACATCAATCGGACCCTGGGGAAGCGATGCAGGCAAATCCCATATCTGCAAGGAATCCGCCACCAGGCCATAAACAGTGTGCTCATCTCCCAAACTGTCGATTATCAGTAGCTTGCTATGTACCGTCTCATCAAAAAGCGCACTGAGGTAGTAATGTAGATTTGCAGCATCGTAACGTTTGAAACCATTTAAACTGCCGGAGATCAATTCCGGAGCGCTGCGGTCTACCCGGATTGTAAAATAATAGTTGTACTTTAGTAAGTTATTCTGTTTCTTTTCATACTGTAACCTCAGCATGTATGTATCTTCAGGAAGATCCAGAGGAACGTAGAATTCACCCAGGGGGCCATTTACCACCTGCTGTGTAAAGTACAGGGGCTGCATGGTATGTTCGCGGGCATCCCGCCATGCGCTCAGAGCGGGGTTGTTAACGCTTCTGTACATCAGAGAATAGCGGGCAAAATCATCTCCATATACTGATCCATGGATCTGAGTGGTGCCGGTTACCGATATCTGATCCAGAGGATGGCTTATCTGCACAAAAGGTGGGTTCAAGGTATCCAGTAATTTCCTTACATTTAGTAGACCGTGTCCGGTGCGGATATCGTGCCCGGGACTATCCAGGTCGTCAGTGGCAGCAAGCAGTCTTGCCCTAATCTCTGCCGGGGACAGACCCGGCACTAGAGAAAGCAGAAGCGCGGCGGCACCTGCTACATAGGGAGAGCTCATCGATGTACCGCTCATTTCCATATACATATCATCGCCGCTAACTTCATATGTGGAAAGAATTAACTCCCCGGGAGCAACCAGATCCAGATCGTGTCCATAACTGGCAAAACCCGAAAGTACCTTGGCTCTGTTTACGCTGGATACAGAGATCACGGAAGAGAGCTTTGCCGGGTAACCCAAGAGCGGTCCGGCGTCATTTCCGGCAGAGGCGACCAGAGTAACCCCTTTGTTATATGCGTAATCGCAGGCATCCGCAATGATTGCGGAGTAGTTGGGATCTCCCCAGCTCATGTTTATTACGTGACAGCCGTTATCCGCAGCATAGATGATTGCCGCGGCGGCATCATCATCCTGCAGAAATCCGGCTTCATTGGTGCGAAACCCGGCACGGATCGGCATTATCGATACATTCCAGCACACTCCGCTGACTCCGATGCCATTATTGCCCTGCGCACCTATTATTCCTGAGACATGAGTGCCATGGTTGTTTTCATCAAAGACGTCATTATCCTGCTCCAAGTGATCGCCCAATGCCACGTCAGTCATCTCCGGGGCATCGGCAAAATCCCAACCACAATGGTCGTCTATATAACCGTTTTGGTCGTCATCGATCCCATTATCGGGGATTTCCCCGGTATTGATATATACGTTGTTTACGATATCAGGATGGTCTACTAAAAGACCGCTGTCGATTACTCCAACTACGATTTGTTTGTTTCCGGTAGAATAATCCCACGCGGAATTGAGGCTTACCATATCGTGCATTTGTCTGCCAAATAGGGGATCATTTGGAACCGCGTGCAGCTTGCGGAGGTAATTTGGCTCCATATATTCTATCCCGGCAAAACTTATACTCTTGATCTGGGCTATGTCAGGCATGCTTTGCAGGCTGGCAGAGAAATATTTGTCTCCCGGCATGCCTTTGATGGGGCGGATGTTTTTCAGCCCGTATTCTTGTAGAAAGCTGTCGAACGCAGTGATACCGGTTTTACCGTTTTTCAGATTCAGCTCCGAATTTGTCTTGAACAGAATCTGGTTTGGGCTGTAGCTGGCATACGCAAAT
>CAZJJH010000032.1:0-10808 GCA_964546265.1 uncultured Candidatus Cloacimonadota bacterium | reverse complement strand
CTCTTTCTGAAGCAATTATGGAATCCGTGGAAGATCTGCGCGAACTCTCCATTCACAAAATATAACAGGAGGAAACCATGCAAATCACGATTACAGCACGTCACTTTGAGCTCACCAAAGCCATTAGGGACTATGTAGAAAGCTCTTGCTTGAAACTAAAGAAGTATTTTGATCAGATCATTACCATCCATGTAACGCTCGCTTTGGAAAACAACCGAAACCTGTGCGAACTCTCGCTTCACGCCGGGAAATTCGGCTTGCAATCCCAAGCGGAAGAGATGGATATGTATCTTTCCATAGATAACGCTCTGGATAAAATGGAAGCTCAGATAAAAAAGCTCAAGGATCGCGTCACAGATCACCAAAAACGCGCCCTGAAAGAGCAATTTGGCGATTTCTCCCGCGCTTCCGATATTCAGGTGAATCACGCCGACCGCGTACGCCGTACCATTAAAACCAAACGTGTGGTTACTGAACCGATGGATATCCACGAAGCTATCGAAAAGATGGATGAAAACAAAGAGGATTTCTTCATATTCAGAAATATTGAAACAGACCGCATTAATGTTTTGGTAAAAAAAGACAACGATAATTTCAAACTCTTTGAACCCTAATAACCCGCTTTACCAGCCTTCCTTATGCCCCCTTCGGTTGATTCCGGAGGGGGTGGATAAGGAGAAAGGATAATATGAAAGAAATCACAGTCCGCGAGTTTTTCGATGCCAAAAAAAAAGATCTTGCCCTCTCGCTGGTCACGGAGCCGGAAAGCCTTTCCAAAAAGGTTAGCTCTCCCCATGTAAACCGGCCCGGTCTGGCTCTGGCCGGATATCTGGAGGTATTCGCTTCCGAACGAATTCAGGTATTTGGCGAAACCGAAGTTCGTTTCCTGCAATCCCTCAAAGAAGAAGATTTGGTAAACCGGATCCGGGATATGTTCAAAACGGATATCCCCTGCATCATCATCAGCAAAGGGCTTACCCTTCCCCCTGTGGTGGAGTTCCTGGCCAATGACCTGAATATTGCGCTGCTCTCCAGCCGGCTTTCCACCATCAACTTGATCCAACATCTATCCCGCTACCTGCAAGACCTTTTTGCTCTGGAAAAAACCATCCATGCTACTTTGGTGGATGTCTTCGGCTTGGGAATTCTCCTGACCGGAAAAAGCGGAATCGGGAAAAGCGAATGCGCCTTGGATCTTGTCCATCGTGGGCATAGCCTGGTGGGCGACGATCTGATCACCCTCCGTTACCTGAACGATCAACTCTTTGGCAGACCCGGCAGAGAGTTCGGACACTTCATGGAAATCCGCGGAGTAGGCTTCATAAATGTAGAGCGCATGTTTGGCATTGAACGCACACGCAAGCAGAAAACCATAGATATGCAAATCGAACTTATGCCCTGGCAAGAAAATATGGATTACGAGCGAATTGGCTTAGCCAACAATTATGCCGAACACCTGGGAGTGAAAACCCCCATTATCTACCTGCCCGTATCTCCCGGTAAAAACGTCTCCGTGATCGTGGAAGTAGCAGCAATGAATATGATCCTGAAAGGCGTAGGATACGATGCCGCTGAAGATTTTAACCGCAAGGTTCACGACGAAATTCGTAAGAAAACCATGCAAAAGAAGATGGAAGATGATGCGCAAAACGGTAAAGGTAACCAATAAACTTGGGCTCCATGCCCGCCCCTCTGCCCTACTGGTAAGGGCCGCTACTAAGTATCGCTCGGATTTTCATATCGAGAAAGACGGCACCACAGTGAATGGCAAGAGCATAATGGGCGTAATGATGCTGGCAGCGGAATGCGGCAGCACCTTGGAACTGATTGCGGACGGAGTGGATGAAGAATATCTCTTAAGCGAGATATCCGAAATGATCGCCGGAGGATTTGGAGAGTAGCAAATGAAGGAGCTAAAGGGAAGCAGCATTGCCAACGGTTTGGCCGCGGGCAGAGCTGTTTTTATTGAACATCGGGGCATCGAGATTCCCCACCATAAAATCCAGCAACAAGACGTAGATAAAGAGCTGGAGGCATTCTTTGAGGCCATTCGAATTGCCCAAAGCGAGATCGAGGAATATCTGCAGGATCACGTCCCCGGCTCGGATGAACAGGACATCATCCGCACACATCTGGATATCCTCAAAGATCCGGAACTTAAAGCGCTTATCCACAAACAAATCACCGAGCATTACCACAACGTTGCCAAGGCAATTCACACCGCTTTCGAACAAACCATTCTCTTCTTTAAAAGCATGGAAAATGAGGTCTTTGCTCAGCGCGCCGCAGATTTCGAAGACGTGCGTCACCGCTTACTGAGAAAAGTGCTGAATCTTGAGAGCGATCCCTTTGCTCTGCTTTCTGAGGATACTATCCCCATCTTCAAAGAAATCCAGCCCAGTGAGGTTTCTCTTTTAAACAAAGCTAAAGTAGCCGCATATATCTGTGAGATAGGCAGCTACACCTCCCACTCGGCAATTCTCTCCCGCGCGCTGAATATCGCCTGCGTAGCCAATATCAGCGATCTCAAGGAACAAATTCCACCGGATTCGCAGATTATCATCGACGGAGAATCCGGCACTATCATCGTAGAACCCGATACAGAAGCGCTGGAGTATTATGCCCAGAAACTCCAGATTCAGGATCTTATTCTGCAAAAACAAAGCAGCCTGAAGAACGCACCCTCCGTAACTCGTAACGGACGGGAGATATCGCTGTTTCTAAACATAGGTTTGCCCGAAGAAATCGACAAAGTGAATGAACTCAATTGCGCTGGCGTGGGTCTCTTTCGCACAGAATTTATCTTTCTTTCCCGCAACGATTTGCCTTCGGAAGATGAGCAATACGAAATCTACAAAGAACTTGCCCTGAAGATTGCGCCAAAGCCACTTACAATCCGCACTTTTGATCTGGGAGGTGATAAACTTTCCCACCTGATCCCCGCCCCGAAAGAGGACAACCCCTATCTGGGTAACCGTGGCATCCGCTTCTCCCTGGCGCATCCTGAAGTATTGAAAACCCAGCTCAGGGCAATCTTGCGTGCCACAGCGCATGGCAATATCCGGGTGATGTTTCCCATGATAATAGATGTGGACGACTTTATGGAAGCCAGGCGAATCTTCCAGAACTGCTCTGATGAACTATATAGCGAGGGCGTTAGCTTCAACTACGATACTCCCATTGGCACCATGATAGAAATCCCATCCGCAGCTCTTAGTTCAGATGCCCTGGCCAGGGAATGCGATTTCCTCTCGATCGGAACAAACGATCTTGTGCAATATACTCTGGCAGTGGATCGCAATAACGACATGGTTAACCGCTATTTTATCCAACACCATCCGGCAGTGCTGAAACTCATTCGCGCCACAGTTAACAATGCCCTGCTGCACAAACGTGGTCTGTCAGTTTGTGGTGAAATGGCTTCCATCAAAGAATATGTGCCCCTGCTGATCGGCATGGGCATAGATGAATTAAGCCTTAGCCCTGCGTCCTTTTATGAGGTGAAGCGCATAATCCGTGCTTGCGACGCCAAGCTTGAAGCAATCGTAAAATCTTTCGATTTTTCCACTTCTCTGCCCAAGGTGGATGATCTGGTATATCGTCAGCTAAAACCCTATTATAGCCAAAAGAGGTCTTGAAATGATACGTTTTGACCATCGCAATTTGCTTTCAAACCAATATCTGAAAACCGCCATTCGCGCTTCCCGCGTTCTGGATTATTCCGAAAGAATCGCCGAAGCCAGCGAAGCAATCGAGGCAGAGCGGAAAACCGGAATCCTGGGCTTCTACGATCTCCCCGAACAGAGCACCAGCCACATCAAAGATTACCTTTTGGGGATTGATGAATCCTTCACCACTCTTGTAGTACTGGGCATAGGCGGCAGTGCCCTGGGCAACAAAGCCATCTACAACGCCCTAAAAACTGAAGCTGATCTGAAGCGAAAAGTGCTGGTTTACGATAACGTGGATCCCGTATTCCTGCACGAAATTTTAGCCGATGCGAATTTGGAATCTACCCTCTTCAATGTAATCACAAAAAGCGGAGGCACTGCCGAGACCATGAGCGCCTACATGATCTTGCTGGATATGCTCAAAAAGAAATTCCCGCAGGATTTCCGCCGGCGCATGATTATTACGACAGACAAAGAAAAAGGCTTTTTACGCAAGATCGCCGATGCCGACGGCTACCCTTCTTTCACCGTCCCAGCAAATGTAGGTGGCAGATTTTCCGTGCTCTCGGATGTTGGCCTGCTCTCTTCCGCCTTTGCCGGTGTGGATATCGACGCGCTTTTACAAGGCGCCAAAGACATGCGTGATCTCTGCGAAACTGCCGATCTGATGCGCAATCCGGCTCAACTAAACGGTTTGCTCCACTTTCTTTATATGCGTGAAGGTAAAAATATCAGCGTGATGATGCCCTATAGCAATTCGCTATACGATTTTGCGGATTGGTACCGACAACTTTGGGCTGAAAGCCTGGGTAAGCGATACGACCTCAAAGGACGTGAAATCTACGTTGGTCAAACCCCGGTAAAAGCACTGGGCACCACTGATCAACACTCCCAGATCCAGCTCTACACCGAAGGCCCAAACGACAAAGTGCTCACTTTCCTTAGTGTAGAACACTTCCAGCACGATTTCACGATTCCCAATCTACACCCCGAACAGGAGGATATCAGCTATCTGGGCGATAAAAAGCTCTCAGAACTCCTCAATGCCGAACGCCTTGCCACCGAAATCGCTCTGTGCAAAGCCGAACGCCCAAATTGCAATCTCATCTTTCCAAAGATCGATGCCTACAACCTCGGAGCAGCCATCATGATGTATGAAATCCAAACCGTCTTTACCGGAAAATTGTTGAATATCAATCCGCTGGATCAGCCTGGCGTGGAAACAGGCAAGATCGCCACTTTTGCCTTGATGGGGAAAAAGGGCTACGATAAGGAACGCGAAGAAATCTCCCAATACAATAAGAAATAATATTCTATTCACCGAAGCCCGGCTTCGGAAATAAACACAGGAGGAACCAATGCTTAAGAAACTGTGTCTGATTCTAACAATCAGCATCATCACCCTTGGACTGTGGGCTGCAGGCTTTGAGGAGTTTGTCCAAAAAGCGCAAGCAAGCGTAGCCGACCAGGAAGCCCTAAAAAAACTGGTGCAGGAATATCTGTACAAAGCTCAGACTCTGGAAGATCACCGCACTCTGCAAAACTACTGGTCACACGTGGATAAAGATGCCTGCCTTCAGCATTATCAGCGCCTTGCCAAAGCAAACCCGGATAACCCGGAATATGCATATCTGGCAATCCGCTTAAAGGAAGATAACCAGGAAGAAGCTCGCAAAATAATCTCCCGATATCCCAAGTTCTATTGGGGATACCGTATTTTAGCGGTCGATTTTAGCCAGAATATCCAGGATGAAGCGTATCCCGAAACCGACCAATATAAGGCGGATATCCTACTTTTGGATCAAGGTAAAAAGGAATTCCCCGATGATGGATACATCAATCTTGCTCTGGCTTATCGCTATAGAGCCGAGGAAGATTACCTAAAAGCCTTGAACTATATCTCGGAGCTGAAAGATATCAGCATCATTCAGAATCACTTCCGCACCATCCAAGAAATATGTGTAGAGACCAAAGCCCGGCAAACTTTCGAAAAACTGCTCTTTACCATGATTTCCCATTCTGCTGAGATTGGAGAAATTACTCAAGAGCAAGCTGAAATCTACCAACACATGAATTTATTGGATTTCATCCAGAATACCGAAGGCACCGCCGGAGTGAAGGAATACGTCGCCCAAAACCCAAAACTAAAAGAAGACGGCGAAATGCTGGTGTTTCTTGCCGATATGTTTGTCGATCTCGATGATCACAGCCTGGCACTGGAATACCTGGAATCTGCTGTAAATATGGGCGCATCAAACTACCCCACTTTAGCTAATTCACAGCAATATGAACCACTCACCCAAGATCCCAAATGGCAAGCCATTCTAAGCAAAGCCGAAGCTGATTGGAACTCTGATGCCCAGTCCCGCGCCGAAGAACTGCTTGCTACCCAAACTGCCAAACCTGCTCCGGATTGGGAACTTAAGGATATTCATGGAAATACCCATAAACTCTCCGACCTGCGAGAATACGTAGTGATCCTGGATTTCTGGGCTCAGTGGTGCGGTCCCTGCAAAATGGCGATGCCCGGAATCAGTAAGTGGATTGTAAACGATATGCCACGTGGCGTGAAGGTCTTTTCTGTGAACGTGATGGAAAACGATTATGACAAAGCCAAAGCCTATTTTCAAGAGCAAAAATATGCCATGACCTATCTGGAAGGAAATCAGGACGTGGCAAATTCTTATGGCGTTCGGGGTATCCCCCATATCACCGTGATCGACCGCCAGGGAAACATTGCCTGGGAACAGGTTGGCTTTTCCTACGATCTGGAAGAAAAACTGAGTATTTGGGTAAATCATCTTAGTAAATAACTATGTCCGTCTCTACAGACTCCGGCAAATATGATAATTGCTTTGTTTGCGGCAAAGCCAACCCCATCGGACTAAAGGTAGATTTCAGTTTTGATGAGGCAGGCTTTGCCCACGCAGAGCTGGAGCTAAGCGAGCTCTTTGAAGGCTATCCCGGAGTGATCCATGGCGGAATCCTCTCCACCCTGTTGGACGAGGTTATGGCAAAAGCGGTAATCCACTCCGGCAAGATCGCCTTCACTGCCCGCCTGAATGTTATCTTCCGCAAACCGCTGAAACCCAAAGGCACTGTGCGGCTGAAGGGGCAGATCGTTTCTGCCAGAACCAGAAGCATCCAAACCCGCGCCCGAATCTATGACGATGGGGGTAGCTATGCCGAAGCGGAAGCTGTGTTTATCGTCCCCAAATCATGATGAACCCCATAAATAATCTCTTTTCCAAACAAGAACAAAGGCTTCTGCTCCTCGTGGCGTTTTTTGCCTTGCTGGGAAACGCCCTCAGCCTTACCGGATACACTCCGGCGCTTTCCGCTGAACCCATAGCTTCCGATAGCCTTGGCTCCGCTTTAGCAGAGGATGTGGAACTGAAGATAGACCCTCGTACTGCCAGCATAGAAGAGTTGATGTGCCTGCCCGGAATCGGCGCCAAAAGGGCTGAAGATATACTCATCTTTCGAAAGCAGCAAACTTTTAGCTCGGTAAATCAGTTGATGCAGGTAAAAGGCATCGGAATCAAGACCTATCGCCGTATCCTACCCTATCTCGTCATTTTTGGCGATACTCTGGCAACAGACTCTGGCAATACCTCCGGTAAAGCTTCTTCTGCACAGGATTCAAGACCCATACATATTAACAGTGCCAGCATCGAAGAACTCTGCACTCTAAGCGGGATCGGTCCCAAAAAGGCCGCCGCCATCATCCGTTACCGGGAAGAAAACGGAGCCTTTTCTGCCCCTGAGGACCTCTGTAAAGTTAAAGGCATTGGCGCTAAAACTCTGGCAAAAAATATCCACCGCATCCGCCTCTGAATCTTTGCTAAATACTTCAAGGAAGCTTTAAGGCAATATCAAGCTTGGATATTGCTATGCCCATAGCTTTATTCCAGCTCTAAATATTGCTGAAGTGTAGATAAAGCACCCAGGGAGCATCAGTGGCAACCCCTTTATGGTCTTATTGCCGGAATTGTGGCCTATAGATAACGTTTTAAACGGTTGAGAGAAATCCCCAGATACCGGGCAGTGCGGCTCTTATTATTATTATGCAAAGCCAGGGCTTTGCGCATGATATTGCCTATTGCCAGATTCAGATCATATTCCTCCGGAGGAAATTCCAAAAAGAGTTGCCGCTTGCCCAGGGCATCAAAATTAATCGGGCTGTTGGGCAATAAAAAGCTGAAATACTCTGGGCTGATCTCGGTCTCATCAGAGATCAGATACGCTCGTTCCATTGCCCCTTGCAATTCGCGGATGTTGCCGGGCCAGGGATATTCTCGCAACAATCTGGCGGTCTCGTTGGTCAGAAATTTCAACGCCTGATGCTTCTTTGCGGAAATCTGCTTCAAAAATAGCTGAGCAAGAGGAATAATCTCATCCTTTCGATCCCGCAAGGGAGGAATCTTGATAAAAACGGTGGAGATCCGATAGAAGAGATCGCTACGAAACTTGTTTTCACTTACATTTTTATGCAGATCGTGGTGAGTAGCAAAGAGAAAACGAATGTTCAGTGGAATGCTTTTGGTTCCTCCCACTCGATACATTTCTCGTTCTTGAATAACTCGCAACAGTTTCGGTTGCATATCCAAAGGCAGATCGCCAATTTCGTCCAGCAGCAAGGTTCCGCCATTTGCCATTTCCAATTTCCCGATCTTTCCCTCGCGATTACTGCCCGTAAAAGCGCCCCGTTCATAGCCGAAGAGCTCGCTTTCAAATAGAGTGGACGGGATTGCCGAGCAATTCAAAGAGATAAAAGGCAGCTTGCTGTTTTCCTCGCCAAAATGAATCAACCGGGCGATAAGTTCTTTCCCGGTACCCGTCTCTCCGCTGATCAATACCGGAAGGTCTCGATCCTCATGCAGACGCAGGCACAGGCGCGTTATCTGCCGCATCGCTTCGCTATATACTCCCATTCCGCTGATACCAAGTTCTTCCCGATATTCGCGTTGCAGCTCTGCCAGTTCTTTCTTGATGCTCAACAAGCGGCGCTGCAGACTCCCCTCAAAATCCTTGCGTAAAATCTCCAGCTCCCGGGATTCCTGTAGGGATTGCACCATCTTGCGGATCATAATCGCCAGCAACTCTAAAGCAAGAGGTTTGGTCAATACTTCATCCGCACCATATTCCAAAGCTTTGATCCGCGCTTCAGTATCTTCATCCGCACAGAGAATCAAAAGCCGCCCTTCAAATCTATGCTCTTGCAAGAAATCCATCAGATCAAAGCTATCCAGACCCGGCATCATCAATTCACTGATGATGAGATCCGGCGCAAACTCGGGATAGACTTCCAAAGCTCTCTCGATATCATTGCAATATGTGCAGTTATGTCCCAATTGCGTAGTCAGAAAATTTCGCACTCCATCTACAAAGAGGGGATCACTATCGATTAGTAAAACATTCATGAATTCACCCTCATAAGCAAACGAAAACCCCAATATTCCCCTTCATGATAAGTCCCCAGACGGAAAGCGTAGTGATCACAAAGATACTTTGCTATCGCTATTCCCATCTCTGAGGCCGCGTTTTGCGTTTCCGGAGAAAGCGGGTTATAGAGCTGGTTCATCATATCTTGAGTAATCTCAGCACCGTTTTGCCCGATGGATAAACAGATGCTGCCTTCCGCATTGTATGAACTAATGCGCAATTTCTTCTTTTTCAGCTTGCTATCCTCCAATATTCCCAAACAAAATGCCAGCAGATTGATGATAATCTGTTGAAGGTGGACCGGCGCTAAATATAAGGCTGGTAATTCTTCCTCCGCCGCTTCGTGATTTAGCACCACTCCGGTGGCAAAAACTCTACGGCTCAGCATGCTGAGGGATTGATCGATGATATCGTTCAAGCTGCATGCCTCAACTGCTGCCGCTTTCCCGGAATTCCAAAACTGCCGGATCTGGCGCAAAAACGATTCGATCCGCCTTACTCCCTCCATGATGTGGGATAGCTCCTGATTGAAGTTCATGGGCAGTGTTACCTCCTCCCGCTTCAACCAATACAAGATACTTTCTGCAGATATTCTGATGGCAGATAGAGGTTGATTCAGTTCGTGGGTAATACCCGAAGAAAGGATGCCCAAAGTAGCTAAACGGGAAGAACGCTCTGTAAGATTCATCGAGATCAGGAAACGGTTTTCACGCGCGTAAAAACTTTGAATACTGTTGGCTTTTTGCACCGCACGTGTGCTGACTATCTGGCGATATAGCTTGCTGTAAGCGAGCTGCGCTTTATATGCGGCTTCCCAATTCTGCTCTTTGGCATTTAATTCCGAGAGCATACCCTCGCTTTTCAGAAGGTAATCCTGCAAGTTCGCCTTTTCTGCCATCTCCTTGGCCTCCTGCAATATTTCCAGCGCGCCTTGGCTATTGTCCAGTAGGTTTTGCGCCGCCGCCAGATTCAACTTCAAAGCGCATTTCAATTCTGTGGGAGTTTCTATATCGGGCAGTTGCAAAAGCTTCTTGGCCTCTTCCAGCTCTTCTAGTGCTTCCTCCGGATGACCTTTTTTACACAAAATATCGCTGATATTGATGTGACTGATGATGATGCTTCGAGTATGCCCACTTGCACCGGCAATCTCAATCGCCTTGCGATAAAAGCCTATTGCCTCGTCGAGTTCGCCTTTCATCATGCGCAGATAACCAAGGTTGTTTATGCACCTCTCATAATCAGGACGCAATTGATAAGCTTGTTCAAAACACTCTGTGGCTTTGGGCAGATTGGAAAGACGAATGAAGATATCACCCATGCTGTTGTAACACTCCGCTTCCCAGATAGTATTGGCGATTTTGTGGTTCAGCACCTGCGCGCGCAGATAATACTCCAGAGCAGCGTCGTAATCGTCAAGATAGGCAAAAAAGGTTCCGATCAGGTGGCTGGCACGGGCTTGGATGCTTTCATCGGCAAGATTCATCCCCAGCTCCAACGCGGCCTCGGCAAAGGTTTTGCCTTCGCTGTAAGAACCCATTTTCCATGCTTCTGCGGCAATATCCAGCAGTAGAGATGCTCTTTCTTGAGGCTCAGAGCTTTCTTTCAGCTTCTCTTTGATCTCTTCAAAATTGTTCATTTTCATCGCTGCGATAATTATGCTGCGCTCTTTTTTTGTCCAGCAAAAAATGCCCA
>CAZJJH010000031.1:0-10841 GCA_964546265.1 uncultured Candidatus Cloacimonadota bacterium | reverse complement strand
CCAAACATTTGCTTCTGCGTTCGTGGATGTAAGCATAATATATCTGCTCCGCTATCCTGCATCAGCAGACCAAAATCAAGATAGTTAATACTTGAGGCATCCCAACCACTACGGAACTTAACAGATAGGGGTAATATGCCCTCTGTGACCCGTTTTACCGCTTGCACAATTTCTGAAGCCAATTCAGGAGTTTGCATCAAGGCTGAACCAGCTCCTCGTTTTACTACTTTTTTTACCGGACAACCCATATTGATATCGATGAAATCCGGCTGATAGGGCAATAGACTTTGCGCTGCTTTAGCCATCACCTGGGGGTCTGAGCCAAAGATCTGTACTCCATAGGGACGTTCGTAGTTCGAAAACAAGATGTAATCCAAGGTTTTTTGCTTATCTCGTATCAGACCATCAGCGCTAACCATTTCTGAAACTAGATAGTTAGCACCCCAATCCTTACAAAGGGTTCTGAAGGAGCGGTCTGTGTATCCCGCCAATGGTGCCAGATAAAGCGGTATACTAGCCAAGATGATAGATACTCTTAATCGATGGGATGTCTACGGAATCAATCTGATCCTCATTCATCCGATTGCGAGCAAAATCCAGATACAAACCACTATCCATGAAGAAATCAACTAAGTCCTTATCCAGATGTCCGTTTTTGGTCATAAAGGCCATGATTTTAAGAGATTCCGAAAGAGTCTTGGCTTTCTTATAGGGGCGGTCGGCAGAGGTAAGGGCTTCAAAGATATCGGCTACAGCAATCATGCGCGATTGCAGCGGAAGCCTGGGCGCGTCCAAACCTCGGGGATAGCCCTGTCCATTAAGTGCTTCGTGGTGAGTAGCAGCGTAAAAAGCCACATTGGAGTATTTCTTGGGAAAGCTGAGCTGAGACAGCATATCCCAGGTGACCGAGACATGGGCTCGCATTACCTGCAGCTCTTCGCTATTCAATGTACCCCGCCTTATGCTGAGATTCTTGCGATCTGTCTCATCCAGAAGATAGTAATGAACATCTTCATAATAAAAATCTATCTTGGCAAGACTTTCCATTCGGGCAATGGTCTCATCCGGCACAAATTCTCCACCAATGTTCAGTTCCTTGATAAAACTTAAAGCATCGTCCAAAAAGAGCAGTGGGTCCTGCTCCCTGCAGCCGAGATTGGAGTTTATGAATTCGGTATAATCATTTGCATCCAATTTCAACTGGAGATATTTGAGTAAAGTCTTCAGATGCTGTACCCTGGATTCCACCAGGGAAAAACCGTCCATGATCCGTTCCAACTTGCAACTCTTATCCATCACAAACTCAGGAGTGATGATCTTGCCAATATCGTGCATCCACCCCGCCATTGAGATCTCTTTGAGTTCGTTTTCTGAAAATATGGTGTCCTTAAAAGGTCCATCGGTAGCGGCATTGATCCGCTCTGCGATCATGTCGGTAATCATAGCAACTCTTGTAATGTGATCCGAGCTGTATTTGCTCTTCTTTTCAATTGCGCCGGCAATCGAGCGCATAAACTGCATTAAGAGATCTTCCAAACTTGCGATTAATTTCCTGTTTGAGAGTGCAATAGCGGCCTGAGAAGATAGTGAGGAAAGCATGGTTTTATGCTCTTGGGTGAAGCTGATAATCTCACTATTCTCGTCTAAAGGATTGATAAACTGAATAACTCCTAATACGGTATCTTCGTGATCTTTGAGCGGAATCGTAAGCATAGCTTTACATCGGTACTGAGAATTTCGGTCGCTGCGGATAGTGCCGCTGATGTCATATCCTTCTGCCTGATACACGTCGTCGAAGCAAAGACTCTGTTTGTTATGAAACACCGCAGAAACTATATAAGATAACTCCGGATCTCCCTTTTCATTATACAGGGGCACCGGTTTCCAGCCCACAGGACCGTAGGAGCCGCCCTGGCGCATATTCAAACTGGCATTGTAGACCAACTCAAATTCTAGAAAGCGGGCATCTTCACTTACCTTGTAGATCGTGGCACCATCCGCTTTGGTAAAAGCGATGCCCTCATCCAGGATCATCTCAAAGATTTTATCCAGATCTGTTTCACTGGAGAGAGATTGTCCGATCCTGGTAAGCTGTTGGATGTGGTTCAATTGATCTTCTGCCATGTTGGCGATGCTTTGGACTACTTGATTAAGAGTTCTGTTGAGTTGCTTATTCGAACTGAAACTGTATTCCATAAGAATCCTCTTTTCATATGCGCTTAAAAAGCATGAAGTGGGGATTGTAACCCAAGCGTCGTTGTTCTTGCTCAAACCAGGTTACAATGTGGCAATCGAGATTGGGGTGAAATTGGATTAGATCGTCCTGCAAAGAAGTATAATAAGGATTTTGCAAAAACTCTTCCACTATCCATGCGGCATATTCTTCATGATCTGTTGATATCTGTACCTGAGCGCCCGGGATAAGGATCTGGGCCAAACTATCAAGAAAACTCTGTTGCACCAGTCGGCGTCGATGGTGCCTGCGTTTGGGCCAGGGATCAGGATGTTGGATAAATACTCCACTTACGCTGGCAGGGGAAAACAAATTGGAGATACCGGCATCAGCGAATGTGCGAACCAGACGGACGTTTGGGTTGACCTCTGGTGAAAGTTTTTTCAGGCAATTTAAAATGCGTTTCTCGCTCATTTCCATGCCAATGAAATTCCAATTCGGATGACTGATGGGATAAGAGGAGATGAACTCACCTTTACCAGAGCCAATTTCAAGATACAAGGGATCGCCCGCGGGGAATAGATGATTTAGAAGCTCCCCTTCGGAGGGCACTCTTACAAAAAAATCCCTGTCACTGATCATCTTCCGTCGTGTCCTCTTTTTTAAGTTGCCGTACCTCGCTTTGGAGGATTATGAGATCTGCGACAGACATTCCGAAGGAGGCAAATACGTAAATGATCAAACCGTACATGAAGCTGGCACTCCAGAAGCCTTCTACTAACTCCATTCCAATTGCGGTATAAACCGCCGCCAAATATGCACTTATCAGTAAGCCGCCAAATATGCCCATCAGAAGAGTCCGGAGTCTGAAGAAGCTTTTGCTGTAGAAAACAAATCGGATGAGAAATATGCTGATGGTTACGTAGAGCAAATTTGGTAGCAGCAAAGCCAAAATACTGATCGGAGCATCGGCGGCAATCAGGCTAAGAGCTGCAAATGCCACTGCCAGAAAAATCGCCACTGGCCATTTGAATCTATCGTTTAAATATCGTTCAAACAAGGCTAATATTCCACTCAAAAAAGCAGCGGATATAGCAATGGAACTAAGGCTGATTCCCGCAGGTCCCGGTTTGACTCCGGCAAGTATGCTTCCCAGCCAGGCAGCTAATACCGGGAGCACTATCATTAAAAGGTGTTGAATCTTAAATCTATTCATTTCTTCCTCTGTGTAGTCTAAAATCTCTTGTTACAAATCTCTCATCCTTGCATCAATCAGTTTTTCATTGACGCATAAACATGTATGGCAAACTTATCTCACTGCGTCATTGTGTCAATGATAATCATGTATTAATGGAGAATTGCCATGCTCAGCAAATTGAAGAGCCTAAAAGACAAGTTAACAAAATCGAAATCCGGATTTATCGATAAAATCTCCGAGACTGTGAAGGTGAGGGGTGTAATAGATGAACAGCTATATGAGGATTTGGAAGAGATTCTGATCAAAAATGATACGGGAACTCAAATGGCAGAGATCATCATCACAAACCTGCGCAAAGAGGTGAAGGAAGACAGGATAACGGATCCCGAAGTGGTACAGATATACTTAGTGGACATCATGCAGAATATCCTGTTTAAAGATACCGAGGACGAGAGCGACTTCTTCGATATTCCGGATATAAAGCCTTATGTGATTGCCTTCGTTGGCGTAAACGGAACAGGTAAAACAACTACGATTGGCAAGGTTGCAAACCGCTTTGCCAAGGCTGGTAAGAGTGTGCTAATCATAGCCGGAGACACCTTCAGGGCTGCTGCAATAGACCAGGTAGCAATCTGGGCAGAGCGTGCCGGTGTACACCTGATGCGCTCAGAACCGGAACGAGATCCGGCGTCAGTGATCTATGATGGCGTAGCTTCCGCTGTGGCAAAAAAATACGACGTGGTACTGATTGATACTGCTGGCAGGCAGCATACCAAAGAGCGCCTTATGAAAGAACTGCTAAAGATAGACAGGGTAATCAAAAAAGCATATCCACAAGCGCCACATGAAACGATATTGGTAGTGGATAGCACAACCGGGCAAAATGCCATCAGCCAGGCAAAGCATTTTGATGAGGCAATCAAACTGACCGGGATCGCACTGAGCAAATTTGATGGTACAGCCAAGGGTGGGATTATCTTCAACATAAAGCAGAATCTGGAAATTCCCGTAAAACTATTGGGTGTGGGAGAGCAGATTGATGATATCGAAAGCTTCCATACCGTTCGTTTTGTGAAGGCTTTTTTTGCGCAAGAGGATGTACCAGGGATCTCATGATTGACAGATCCACAGCAAATGAGCTTGCCGAAAAACTGCTCAGTCTATTGAGTCCTCAAGCTGGAGAAGGGGCATTATTGGTCTATCAGCGTAAGCTGTTGGAGCAAATATATAAAGAGCTTTTAGCAGATGTCCCCTTGGTTTTCAACGGACTTTTTGCTCGGATGCAGTACTTTCATGATAATTATGAAACTCCAGCGGAGCTCGTACGGCAGCTGAATATACTTCGGGTTCTGGCCAATAAAGCCGCCCATGAAGAAATTGCTTCAATTCCCCAAGGAGCAGTCACATCCGGAGCCCGTAGCATCTACTCATTGCTGAAATATTTATGCCCCGAGCTGGAAAACCCTCAGCTGGAAGAGCTAGTAAAGGGAGCTAAGGATTTTCCCAAACCACCACCCAGCAAGAAACACAGTTTCCATTGCATCATAAAAAGCTGGAGCTATTACAAAACTGGAGGCCAGAAAGCCGGCCTGGAAATATTCGCATTGAATGAAGACAATGAAGAACTAAGCATTTTGTTGCGTGACGATACAAAAAATGCGGGGAAGACCCCGATCAGCATGCTTGGCCCAAGCCTTTGGCCCTACGCAAATCTCACCTGCCTGGAGCTAAGCGAAGTAGCCGGGAAAAGGAATTGCTACGTAGACAACCCTCGCAGTTTAATAGTTTTAGAACCGGATTTCTTAGTGGATGCGTCGGCGATTGCGGAGTGCATGGACGCTGAAAAATCCAGCCCTGAACTATATGTTTTAAGCAGGCTTTTCGGTGAATCCGCTTCCCAGAGGATGCTATTGGGCAAGCTGGTCAACAATATCTTCGACGATCTCTTTTACGAGCCGGATGCGGATTACAATTCATTGTTCAAGCGTGGTTTGGCCACCATGCCGATACCCATGGTAGCTTTGGGTAAGGAAAGCGCGATGGATATCTATAGAGAGATCGAATCCGGACACTACAATGTGTTAAAAGATTTCTGTAAAAATACTCCGGATCAAGACATCCTTTTAGAGCCATCTTTTCTTTGCCCGACTTACGGTTTGCAGGGGCGATTGGATCTTCTATACAGAAAGAACAAAAAATATAGCATTGTAGAGTTGAAAAGCGGCAAAGCTCATCCCAGCGGTGTATGGCCATCACAGATGTATCAGGTGGTGGCTTACAACATGATAATCCGCAATGCCTACGGCACAGAGAACATGGGCTCCAGTTCTATCCTGTATTCTGCTAATGAGGAAAAACCCTTGCGCAACGTAGCAAATATGCCCATGCTGGAGCAGAACCTGCTTCATTGCCGCAATCGAATCGTTGGGATAATGCGCCTGCTAAGTGAAGACCCCAGCCGTTTTTTCCACTGGTTAAGAAAGCAAAATGAACATAATTACCCCAGTTTTAATGCAGAGAGGCTAGATCGTTTTAAGGCATTGCTTGCAGGGATTCGCAGCTTTGAGTTTGAATGGTTCTGTGAACAAGTAAAGCGCGTGGTTAGGGAAATCTGGTTTGTAAAGACAGGAGCAACGGATAACGAGGTCAGCTATGGTCACAACGCGCTTTGGCGTCAATCCAATGTGGAAAAACAGGGAAAGATTATTCGAAAGCTCGAGATCTCAGATTACAAAAATAGGGAAATCACTCTGCGCTTTGGTGAGGATCCCGGTGTTTCGGATTTCAGGCAGGGAGACATCGTTGTCCTTTATCAGGAGAAACTAAGGATAGACAAGCAAGAGATTCTGCGGGGTGTAATCTCTGATTTTCAAAATGAACACATTGTCATTAGAGCCAGAGGAGGCTTGAAGCGGGAGCTTGATACCGGCACAACCTGGGCTATCGAACACGATGTTCTGGAAGGATTTTTATATGGACCATTGTGTTCGTTAACAAGCTTTTTGGAAGCGGAGCAAAGCGTAAGAGATCTGTTTTTTGGGCTCAGGCAACCTGTCATGCGGGATATTGATCCCCCAGAGGACGAAAAAGAGGCGGTTATATCCTGCATGAACGCATCCGAGGAGCTGTATATAGTACAGGGTCCTCCCGGAACTGGAAAGACTTCTCATTTGATTGGGAACTATGTGGAGCGTTTTTTCAAAAACACAGCCAAAAAGATTTTGATCCTAAGTTTTACAAATCGTGCCGTAGATGAGATATGCCTCTGCCTGAAAAAGAGAGAGATCCCGTTTATCCGCACTGGCAATTCCCAGACGATTCATGATAATCTACTGGATAACATAGTAGAGGGAGAGCGATTTCAAAAGATCGATAGCTTACTGAGAGCAAACCGCATTTATGTGGCAACAGTGCAAAGCGCAAGTGCCTGGTTCAGGGATCTAAAACGCCTAACCGGAATTGACGAGATATTAGTTGATGAAGCCTCGCAAATTCTGGAAAGCTCGATTCTGGGACTTTTAACTCTTGCCCCCAAAGCAATCCTGATTGGAGATCAGAACCAACTGCCGGCAATATCGGTTCAAAGTGAACTGGATTATAAATTTGAGACCGAAGAGCTAAAAGAACTTAAATACGATAAAATTAACCAATCTCTGATGGAACGGCTTTACCGGGTGTATCGCAGTAGGGATTGGGAAAAGAACCTGGCAATGCTGAAAGGTCACTACCGCATGCACTTTCAGATCTCCAACCTGATCTCACACTACTATGAAAACTTGTTGAATCCCATTCGGAAAGAGCAGTTTTTACCTCTGCCTAAAAGCGCTTTATTGGAGCAGATCGACGCGCGTTTGCTTTGGCTGGAGTGCCCGCCAGCATCTCAACCATATTTTGATCCCCTGCACATCAAAGCGATTGTGAAACTTGTAGAAGAATTTAAGCGGGCAGGTTTGGTGCAAAATCCACAGAAAGATCTGGGTATAATTGCCCCCTACAGGGTGATGATCCATGCTCTTTCCAAGGAAATTGATGAAGTAAGCATCGATACTGTAGAGCGATATCAGGGTTCCGAACGAGACACAATCATTCTTAGTTTCCCACTGCAAAACACGAACGGAATCCGCAGTCTTCAGGCTCTATCGGCAGATGGAAAGATAGACAGAAAGCTAAATGTAGCCCTTTCACGCGCTAAAAACCGGCTCATCGTGATCGGGAACAGCAGTATCTGTGCCGCCTCTGCCCACTTGGCGCATTTATATGAAAACATCCGCCTGTCCGGCAGGATAATAGATATTCACGAAATCATTTAAAGGAGAAACCATGTCCAACCCAAATCCTCAACAGAAACAGCTTAATATCAAGCTAGACGAAAAAGTAGGTGAAGGCACCTATGCCAATTTCTTTGTAATTACAAATTCCCCTTCGGAATTTATTATGGATTGCGGAAGAATTCTTCCCGGTTTACCTGATGCCCGTATTTATTCCCGCGTGGTTATGACTCCAATGCACGCTAAACAGCTTCTGCAATTGTTGGATAAAAATATCAAGAGCTTTGAACAGCAATTTGGTGAGATCAAAGTACAAGGTCAAACCGATAACAAAGCAGTAGGATTTAAAACTACATAAGAAAAAACCGTAGCGATAGATGCTTGTGTCTGGCAAGGCTCCATTGTGAAATCTGAAGAATTACCGCGTGGATGCCTGATACGTCTTAGAAAAAAGCTCTTGACGGATAGTGCCTGGTCAGACATTTGGATCGGATACGATAGAATTTATACAAAAAAATAATCTAAATAAGGGAGCAAAAGCCAATGAAGAAATTTTCCTGGCGCGGTCTTTCAATAATCATATTCATGTGCGTAACTGCATTTTATCTGGCTCCTTTGGCGATCCCGAATCTGCCGGAGTGGTGGTCTAAAAACAAGCTGAAACTCGGGCTGGATCTAAAAGGTGGCATGCAGATATTGCTGGAAGTGGATACTTCCGCTCTTTCTGCTGCCGACGCTCGTGGCGCGGTGGATCAAAATATTAAAATCATCCGCGAACGTATTGATCAATTTGGTGTTGCTGAGCCTTCCATTCAGAAACTCGGTGAAAATAGGATCATGGTGCAATTGCCCGGAGTCAGTGACTTTGAAGCAGCAGAAAACCTGATCAAACAAACAGCTATGCTGGAGTTCAAAGTAGTGGCGCAGCCGGATGAAGCAAGAAGAGTGCTGGATCAGATTGATAGTAATATCAACGCAAATCTCGACAAATTCCCGGCATTGGCAGAGCTTGACAAGCTGGACAAAGAAGTTTTGGCAGCTGACGATAGCTTAGCTACTCAGGATTCCGGATCCGGCGTATTCAGCAGTTTGATTCGACCCGGTGAAATGGATTATGAAGTGCAGTACGACAGCATCAGATTGATGCAAGATCTTCTGGCAGATTCATTGTTCCATCAGATGGTACCTGCCGGCTGGCAGATATCTTTAGAACGGGCAAATTCAGAGAATCCCAGAGCAGACCGCAATATCCATGTATTGTCTTCAGCTGTAGAGCTTTCTGGTGCAGATTTGGCAAGAGCCAAAGTAGAATATGGTTCTTCCACCTCTACAGATCCCCGCATCGCCAATAAACCTTATATCTCCATCGAGATGAAGCGCGACGGTGCCAGAAAGTTTGAACGCGTAACCGCCGACAACATTGGTAAACGCCTTGCTATCGTTTTGGACAACGTGGTATACTCCGCACCTAATATTCAAGAAAGAATCTCCGGTGGCAGAGCTCAGATTACCGGCAGATTCACTTCAACAGAAGCAAACGAGCTTTCCATTGTGTTAAATACAGGAAATCTTATCGCTCCGATCAGCCCCGCATCGACCTCAATCATCGGCGCGACTTTGGGCTCGGACAGCATTAAGAGTGGAACCATGGCGGGAATTATTGGTCTTGCCATTGTAATGCTGTTTATGCTTGGCTATTACAAGGTTGGCGGCCTTATTACCGATTTTGCTCTGATCTTTAACGTAGGTTTTATATTGGCAATGCTTACCGCTTTTGGCGGAACCCTCACTCTTCCTGGAATTGCCGGTATGATTCTCACCATCGGCATGGCTGTTGATGCAAACGTCCTGGTCTTTGAACGTATCCGCGAAGAACTTGATACCGGTAAAACCCCAAGATCTGCTGTTGATGCAGGATACAAACGTGCAACCGTGACAGTATGGGATGCAAATATTACTACTTTGATAGCCGCAGCAGTTCTGTATCAATTTGGTACGGGTCCGATTCGCGGATTTGCCATAACCCTTGCCATTGGTATCATTGGATCTATGTTCTGCGCGCTGGTATTTGTACGCTCAGTGTTCGATACCTTTGTAGTAACCGGAACTAAAAAGACTTTGAGCATCTAAGGAGAGAACGATGAGACTACTAAAAAATACAAATATCCCCTTTGTTGGAATGCGCAAAGTCACTTATGTGATTTCCATAATTCTCGTTCTTGCCTCACTGGCAGGTCTTTTAATTCGTGGGCTCAATTGGAGCATAGATTTCACCAGCGGCGTGGCTGCAAAGGTAGATCTCAAAGCCACAGATCCCACGGTGGAAAATGTCCAAATCGATGAACTGCGCAACGCGCTGAAAACCCACGGTTATCCCGAGGCCGAGATTCAACATGTTGGGCCGGTAGAAACGTCTACATTCATGATCAAGATCAAAAGCCGTGAATCCATGGATGCTGTATCATCTGAAACGAAAACAGAGATTATAAACATAATCAAAGAGAATTTCCCCAATCATGTAGAAGGCAGAGACATCAATAAAGATGTGATAGAAGAAATCTACGAAGTAGGCCCCAAGGCTGGCGGAGAGCTTCGCACAAACGCTCTATTGGCAGTTGGCATTGCTCTGGTTCTGATGATTATCTACATCTGGTTCCGTTTCGAACTTATCTTCGGACTTATGGCAATCGTGGCTCTGGCTCATGATGTGCTGATCATCATCGGCGTATTTGCGCTTACCGGAAAAGAGATTACGATTCAGATTATTGCTGCTTTACTCACCATCGTGGGTTATAGCATAAACGATACCATTGTGATCTTCGACCGCATTCGTGAAGATCTCAAGCTTCGCAGAAAAGAGCCTCTGGATCAGGTGATAAATTTTTCCTTGAATGAAACTCTGTCGCGCACAGTTGTTACTTCCGGAACTACATTCATCACCACTCTTGCCCTTTATCTCTTTGGGGGTCAGGTTCTGAACGATTTCGCTCTGGCGATGTGCCTGGGAGTTATCATCGGCACCTATTCCTCGATCTTTATAGCAAGCAATCTCGTAGTGGATTTTACCAAAGCTACTCACAAAGAGAAACAAGCTGCTCAGCATCTTACTAAAAGAAAATAATGTAAATAACAAAGATCATAAACCCGGGGCAACTGCTCCGGGTTTTATTATTACAATTTTTTTTGAATAATTATTTTCAAC
>CAZJJH010000030.1:0-10900 GCA_964546265.1 uncultured Candidatus Cloacimonadota bacterium | reverse complement strand
CCCGCAATGGCAATGCCCTGGCTATCGGTGCCGGGGGTATCATCAATGCAGATTATGTTCAGGAGCTTGGTGCCGGTATTACCGGGAGCCCGGTGATCCTGGATAATGCCAGATATGCCATTGCCACCAATAGCGATATCTTCCTGATCAGCGAAGCAGGGATCGAATTTCAGCAAGCTATTGACGCCCCGATCGCCGGGGGATTGATCTGCGCAGATGTTAACCGGGACGGTTCTCTGGATATTATTGGCGTTACAAACTCCGGAGTGCTCTATGTAGTAGCTCAGAACGGCGAACATTTGCCCGGGTTCCCGGTGGAAACCGGCACCATATTTAGTTGCCCTCCTCTGGTGGCAGATCTGGATGGCGACGCTCAATACGAGATCCTTGTTCATACAAATATCAATAGCATATATGCCTACAATCATGATGGCAGCCCTTTGGCGGGCTTTCCCTTTGGCACTACCTATAATGGCTCTACTCCCGGTACTTTGATCGATTTTGACGGGGATGGATACTTCAAGCTGATCGCCGGGTTTTCCAATGGCATTCTGATGAGTAATCTGCGTCGTGAAGCATCTGCACTGGCTCCCTGGACTACATACAGAGGATCGCTGAGCCGGCAAGCTTCTTTTGCTGCTACCGGATATGTGGCAAATGAAGATGCAGCCCAAAGTCCCGCCCGGCTTCAACTTCTGCAAAACTATCCCAATCCCTTTAATCCCGAAACCACAATAGCCTTCGAACTGCCCGCAGCGCAGCAGGTCAGCCTGGATATATTCAACATAAAAGGGCAAAAAGTGCGGAACCTGAAGCGCGGACAGATGGATGGCGGCAGACACAGCCTGGTGTGGAATTCTACCGACGATGGCGGAACAATTCTGCCCAGTGGCTTGTATTTCTACCGTCTGCATACAAATACTCAAACCCTTACGCGCAAAATGTTGTTACTCAAATAGGAGATACTAAATGCAGGAGATAGCACAAAATATCAATGCGATTCGTAGCCGGATCCGCCAAATACAAGAAAAGCTGGGGCGTGAAGCCGAGCAGATTACCCTGGTAGCCGTTACCAAAACTCATCCCACCGAAAGTGTGGATATTGCGCTGGAAAACGGGATTTTGCACATCGGCGAAAACAAGGTGCAGGAAGCAATGCGCAAGCTGCCCATGCTGAAAAATAAGTATGAAGGCTTTCACTTTATCGGGCATCTGCAATCCAACAAAATTAACCAGTTACTAAGCCTGAAACCCTATTTGATCCAGAGCATAGATTCGCTGTATCTGGCAGAGAAACTGCATAAAGCCCTGGGTAGAACGAATCGGACGCAAGATATTCTGGTGCAGGTAAATACTACCAATGAGGAACAAAAGAGCGGGGTGAATACCGAGAATGCGGAAGAAATGATCTGGAAGATCGCATCTTACTCCAGCCTGCGGGTGCGGGGCTTGATGACCATCGGCAAATTGCATCCCGATCCGGAGATCAGCCGTCCCTATTTCCGACATCTGAAAGAGCTGTTCGATAAGCTGGCGCCAGATTTACCCGAAGGCTTCGATTTTCTTTCGATGGGCATGAGTCACGATTGGGAGATCGCTCTTCAGGAAGGTTCGAACATGCTGCGCATTGGTAGTGCCATCTTTGGAGAACGCCATTATGGAGAGGATCGATGATAGTTCTCTTTGCCCCATTGATCTTTGTAATAGCATATCTTTATGGCGGTTTTTCCACTGCCAGAGTGATTGCCAAAAGCTTCCGTTCCTTAAATCTGGATAAGGTGGGCACCGGGCTGTCGGATACGGAAAATATCTATAGCAATATCAGTAAATCCATGGGCATCCTGGTGGGAGCGCTGGATCTGAGTAAAGCCTATCTGTTTCTCCTGTTGGTGGAGTTTCTTTTGCGCTGGCTGGATATGAGTAGCTCCTATCTGGATATCAGCTTGCTATACAGTCCAAACCTGATGCTGGTATATGGCGTCGGGATGTTGATGGGGCACTGCCTGCCATTGGTTCATCACTTTCGGGGAGGCCGCGGGATCTTTACCTACATGGGTTTCTTTGCCTATTATGCCTTTCTGCCAATGCTCATCACGGCGATTCTGGCAACGATCCTGGTTCTGCGCTTCCGGCAAATCCGCTTTGCGCAATACACTATCGTGATTCTACCCGTGGTGCTGTTTCAGATTTTTTATTATGCTACACCCATGTATCAGGGAGATCTTCCGGTATATTTCAATTCTATCCTGATTGCCAATGCGGTATTGATGGGTGTGCTGAACTTTTTGGTATCAAAACGTTTGGGAGAGTTCTGAATATATTATGTTGAAGATAGAGATGGTGTTGACCAGAAAGCAGCTTAAACAGTTTGTGAAGCTGCCTTTCACATTGTATAAGGACGATCCGGCATGGGTGCCTCCGCTGATTTCAGAACAGTATAAGTTCTTCAATGGACGGAAAAATCCCTATTACTGGCATTCCGAAGTGCAACTTTTTGTCGCGCTGGAAAATGACGAGGTGGTGGGGCGCATCAGTGCCCATACTAATACTCAGCATCAGAAAGAACACAATGAGGATATTGGTTTCTTTGGCTTCTTTGAGTGTGTGAACGATGTCCGGGTGGCAAAAGAACTCTTCAAAACTGCAGCAGAGTGGAACAAACAGCGTGGCTTTGCGGCAATGCGTGGACCCATGAATTTCTCCGTAAATCAAGAAGTGGGGCTCTTAATCGATGGATTTCAGGATCCCCCGATGGTGATGATGCCGCACGCTTTGCCTTATTACAAGGAACTTTATGAGGCTTGTGGCCTGCAAAAAACCATGGATCTATATGCATACTTGAGTGAACGCACACAAATGCCGGAGCGAGTGCAACGGCTGGCAGCTGCTATCGAAAAGCGTACCGGGATAAATATTCGTAGCCTGTCCAAAGAAAAAAAGGCTATGCGTAAAGATATTGAAACCGTATTTGAAGTCTATACCAAAGCTTGGGAATATAACTGGGGCAACGTGCCTATGACTAAAGCAGAGTTCGATCATATCGTGATGGAACTTCTACCCCTGGCAGATCCCGAGCTGATCTTCATCGCCGAAAAGGATGGCAAACCAGCAGGCTTCTCTCTGGCTCTACCAAACTATAATGAAGTATTAAAAGCGATGAATGGCAGAATTAACCCACTCACCCTGCTTAAAGCTCTGCGCGCCAAAAAGCACATCGGCAGCGCCCGGGTGATCACAATGGGCCTGATCAAAGAATTTCAGGGACGTGGAATCGATACACTCTTCTATTATTATTCATATAAAAACGGATTGCCCAAAGGCTATTTCCGAGGGGAATTCTCTTGGGTACTGGAAAACAACACCATGATGATCAGGGTGGCGGAAATGCTGGATGCCATCCCGTATAAAACATATCGGATATATGACAAAGAAATCTCATAGCTTGCTTTCCGCCATAGATGTAATCACCCTGGCCTATATAGGCTGGATTTTGCTGTATATGCTGGCGGGGCTTTCCCGAGTGCGAGAGCCTTTGGTGCACATCCCTGCGATGCTCAGTATCGGCGTGATGATCCTGTTTCTGGCGTGGCTGCACCGCAATCTGGACGAGACACAGTATCCCGGTAGATATCGGGCACTGAGCCTGTTGCGGGCTCTGTATCCCGTTACGCTCTTCGGCTATTTCTTCACCAGCGGTTATGTGTTCAATCGCATTATCTTCAGCAATTGGCTGGATCCTTTCTTTATGAATATCGATCTGAGGCTTTTTGGATATCTTCCGTCAATGAAATGGGGCACGCAGTTTAGTCACTGGGCAATCAGCGAGATCTTCCACTTCGCCTATTTCTGCTATTATCCGATGATAGTGGGCTTACCCCTCTACCTTTATTTCAAAAAACCGGAAGGCTTTAAGGAACTGATCTTTAACCTCAGTTTTGTGTTTTATCTGTGTTACTTCATCTACAGCCTCCTGCCGGTAATCGGTGGACGCTTTATCCCGGAGGCAATGGAGCTGACCCGCACATACCGGGCAGGGCCTTTTACCCACATAATGGTATTTATCTACCGGCACAGCCATCATCTGGGCGGGGCGTTTCCATCTTCACATGTAGGAGTGGCTATAGTGCTTACTGTAGCGGCTTTGAGGCATGTCCGCAAGCTGGGCTATCTCTTCGTCGTGATATCCCTTTTCTTAAGCGTTGCAACAGTTTATTGCCATTATCACTGGTTTATAGACGCCGTTTGCGGAATCTTTATCGGAGTGGGTGGCTACTATCTGGCAAACTATTGCCGTCGTAAATTGCAAGGAGTTCTATAGATGAGATATTTCGCACTGGCACTTTTACTGCTCAGTTCTGTGCTACTGTTTGGACAAAGCCCGCTTCCCATAACCAGTTACGACTACGCCATAGTAGAAAACAACGTTTCTCCGATCGCGCTGGGTATGGGTGGCTTGAATGTGACGGACGCGCTGGATCCCTTTTCTTCCTACGGGAATCCGGCACTGCTGGCGAACAACGAAAACACTTATCTGTATATGTCCTACCGTTTAGCCGATAACGAAGACCTCAGTTTCTGGGAGGCGGTGAACGTCAGCAACTTCCTGGGAGAGAAGCAATTTAAGTATTTCACACTGGCAGCGAAGCAGGTGGCGTTTTCTTACCAGCCGATGGCTTCGGTGAATATCAGCGAGTTTGACCCCTCCACGGGGCAAAGCCTGTATTACGATTACAAGCTGGATAAAGTACAACTGAGCCTGGGGATAGCAGACAAAAACTGGCCGGATATCACCGCCGGCTTGAACCTGAAATACCTCGGTGGACGCCTGGTGTATCTGGTGGAGCACCAACAAGGTAGCCAGTTTATAAGGGATCATTTCATCGATGACAAGATAAAAGGCTTCAGCACAGATCTCGGCTTCACATACAAAACCGGGGATACAGTGTTTGGGCTGTCAGCGTATGATCTGGTATCCCGCTTATGGTGGGAAAACTATCCCGCCAAAAGCGTGCAAAGGCGGCTTGCCACATCAGTGCAATATGGCGGCGGCGCATCCAAAACCAGTTTTGGCGTGCAGAGCAAAATCTCCAGCAAGCCGGAAACCACATACCACGCGGGCTATAGCTACCGTGTGAATTGGGGGACCACCAGTCTTTCCGGAGCCGATCCGATTCAGCAGGGCTTGGATCTGAGAGCCGGGTTGTACAGCAGAGATTTTTACGGTGCAGATAACATTAATGTAACCTTGGGATCCGGCTATTACTACCAGATGTTCCGCTTCGATTTTTCTCTTAACACCAAGGGCTTGAAGCTCAAAGAAAGCGAATTTCTGTTCTCTCTGGGCTTGGGATTCTAACGATGTTTCAGATCTCTTTTCTAAATGCCGGATTGCTCTTTTTGACCGCGGCAACGATTTTGCCGTTGGTGATCTGGCTTTTAGCGAAGAAACGTCCCCGCGTAATCATCTTTTCATCCCTCCGATTTATCCGGCTAAGCAATCAGCATGAAAAGAGCCGCACCAGGATCAGCAACATCATATTACTGATCATCCGGATGCTGATTATCTTGCTGATCATGCTGGCAATAGCGCGTCCGATGCTTTCGTCCCCCGGGTTGAAGAATGCGGAAGCGCACCCACCCACGGCAGTGGCGATTATCCTGGATACCTCATACAGCATGGACTATGTGGAGGACAGGGAAAGCCGGCTGGACAAAGCGCTGAAAGCGATACTTGAGGTGAATGCCCGTGCCGGTAGTGAAGACAGGTTGATCCTGATCAGTCGCGATGCCGCTTTCAATGACCTCTATTCCCAGATCTTTACCGGAAAGATCCCGGAGGAGATCCTCAAAAGCATCACCTTAAGCTACAATCCTCTCGGCTGGGAAGAATGCTTCGCTTTTGCGGAAAGCCGGCTGGAAGAAGCTCAGATGCCAAACCGGGAGATATATCTGCTCTCGGATCTGATGAACGAAGACATCTCTTACAAAAGCAGATATCCCGTAGCCGTGATCCCCATTACAGAAAAGGAAGCCCGGCAGAATCTGGCGCTTTCGGAGGCCCGGGTTTTGGGGCAGATCGTGGAACGGGGTGCCCGGCAGAGCGTAGAGTTTTTGGTGAGCAATCATGGCAGTCAGGATAGGGGTGAAGTGCTGGTGCAGGCGGTGGTAAACGATGTAAAGGTAGGGGAAAAGTTCATCAGCATTTCGGCGCGGCAGAGCAAAAAAGAAACAATCAGTTTCCAGATCAATGAAGAGGGATGGCAATCTGGCTACATCGAGGTTTTGGACGAATTTCTAGCTGCAGACAACCGCAGTTACTTTGCCTTTGAATATTACCGCAATCCGCGCGTTGCCGTGATTGGCAATCAGGCTTTACCGCCTCATCTGAAAAGCATTCTGCGGGTATTTGGCGGGGGGAAGGATCCGGATATACTGGATGTCTCTCAGCTCAATATGCAAAGCCTGGATACATATCAGATCTTTATCTTCCAACCCTTTGTTGCGCTCAATACCCGGATTCGCGAGATAATCGCGGAGATGGATAAACGAGGGATTGGCAGTGTATATTGCCCGGGTAGTGAGCTTAACAGCGAAGCCAAAGCCTGGCTGCAAAACCGGTTTGATATTCAGCTGAAAGAATACCGCGACAAGCCGGTGAACGTGGACTTCCTTTCCCCATATCACCATGCCACAGCGCTGGCGGCAGATAAAGAATTGCGTTTTGCGCAGATCACGGCATATTGGGATGCCGGTTCGGGAGCCTCGGCGCTGATCTCGGCAGGCGCAAAGCCCCTGGTGCTGGCAGAGCAAAATTCCGCTCTCTGGCTTTGGGATATCAGCCGGGATTCAGCTTTTTTTGCAGATCCAACTTTTGCCGTATACGCCTATCGCCAGCTTGCCACACTATTAAACACCACCGTTCCTTTCAGTGAAGTGAAGGTAGGCGACGCACTAAGTGCGTTTACCCTCGGTTTGCCCACAGCAGAGCAGATAGATCTCGCGGGGAATAACTACATTACTGCAATACCCGGAATATACACGATGAATCCCCAAAGCCCCCGCGCTGCCCGGGTAGCGGTAAACATGGACTATAACGATAGTGATGCCAGGCTGGTTGAACTTCCCAAAGAGATCATCCAGCTTCCGGAGGATTTTGCAAGAGAACTTTTCATGGCGCGTCTGGGCAGGGATCTGTGGAAGATTCTCTTGATCCTGGCAGTGATGCTGATGCTTTTGGAGATCGGCATTGTGAAGTATCTGGAGCATAGAGCCACAAAAGGAGATGCATAATGATTTTAGATAAGATAGATCATCCCGATAAGATTCGGGGCATGGGCAATGAAGATTTAGGAAGGCTTGCGACGGAGATTCGCGAGCGCATCATTGCCGTTGTAGCCAAAAATGGTGGACACATTGCCCCCAGCCTGGGTGCAGTGGATTTTACCCTTGCGTTACTCAGCGTTTTTGACCCTATGAAAGACCGCGTAGTATGGGATGTAGGGCATCAGAGCTATGCCTGGAAAATCCTCACCGGACGCAATAAAGGCTTCGACAGCCTGCGCCAATATGGCGGAATCAGTGGCTTCACAAACATCCGTGAAAGCCCCTATGATGCCTTTAGCACCGGTCACAGCAGCACCTCTATTTCTGCCGCTTTAGGGATTGCCGCAGCGCGGGATCTGAAGGGCGATAGCTTCCATAGTATTGCCGTTATTGGGGATGGCGCTCTTACCGGCGGCATGAGTTTTGAAGCCTTGAATCATGCCGGCCACATCCAGCCGGACAAATTTATCGTGATTTTGAACGACAACGCCATGTCCATCTCCAAAAATGTAGGGGGTCTGCAGAAATACATGGCGCGCATGTATGCCTCAAAGAGCTACAACACTCTGAAGAAACAGATCTGGGATATGAGCGGCAGCCTGCCTTCCAGCATTCGCAGGCGCTTCATCTATGGTGCACAAAAGCTGGAAGAATCCATGATGAACATCCTGGTGCCAAACATCCTGTTCGAGGATCTCGGCTTCAAATATGTAGGCCCCATCGACGGTCACGACATTCCGCATCTGATCTCGCTTTTCAAGCGGGTAAAGAACTTCATGGTAGGTCCGGTGCTGATCCATGTGGTTACCCAGAAAGGCAAGGGCTACACTCCCGCAGAAGAGGACGCATCCACATTTCACGGTGTGGGGCCTTTCGACAACCGGAGTGGGAAAACGGCATGTAGTGGAGACAAGAGCTATAGCGATATCTTTGGTGAAACTCTGTGTGAAATTGCGGCTCAGGATCCTGACCTGGTAGCCATTACTGCTGCCATGAGCGCCGGAACCGGTCTTAGCGGATTTGAAAGCCAATATCCGGATCGCTTTTTCGATGTAGGAATCGCCGAGCAGCATGCCGTAACCTTGGCGGCAGGGATGGCCACCAAAGGCATAAAGCCATTTGTGGCAGTATATTCCACTTTCGCGCAACGCGCTTTGGATCAGATCATTCACGACCTTGCGTTGCCCAAACTCCCGGTAGTGATATGCCTGGATCGCGCCGGTCTGGTGGGCGAAGACGGCGCTACGCACCATGGCGCGTTTGATCTTTCCTACCTTTCTGGAATTCCAAATCTGGTGATTCTTGCGCCATCCTGTGCAGAAGAACTGCAAGCCATGCTCAAGTGGGCAGCTAAATACAAAGAAGGTCCCGTGGTGATCCGCTATCCCAGAGGAAAGGCAGTTTGTCGCGGAGTAGATTTAAAGAACTTCAGCCCTGCAGAAGCTGAGATCATACGCGGCGATGCCGATCCTTCGAATCCACCCTTTGCCTTTGTGGCAGTGGGAGATGCTTTGAGCCTGGCAGAAGAAACCGCTATAGAATTGCGCAAGGAATCTCTGAACCCTGTGATTGTGAATCTGCGCAGTGTAAAGCCCCTGGATGAAAAGACTCTTTCTGCTCTGGGGAATGCCTGTAGCCATATTTTCAGTTTTGAAAACAACAGCATCGCGGGTGGGGCAGGATCCCGCATTGCCCAATTACTGGCAACCAGCAATGCCAGAGTGATCAATTTCGGCTATCCGGATCGCTTTATCAGCCACGGCGCCACAATAAAATTGAAACAGGAGATCGGCTTCGATAGCAAGAGTCTGGCTTTAGAGGTGAAAAAATACCTGTGAACGATCCCATCTGCGCCCAGATCACTGCTCCAGGAATCTCTGCCATTGCGGTGATCAGAATATCCGGCACCAACGCGCTAAAGATAGTCGCGGATTTTTTTGACCACCCGGAAAGGCTGGCAGCGGCAGCTTCTCACTCTGTGATCTTCGGAACTTTTCTGGATCAGGATAAGGTGCCCATAGACGAAGTGCTGATCACGATCTTTCGTGCTCCCCACAGCTACACCGGAGAGGATGTAGCCGAGATCAGCTGTCATGGCAATCCGCAGCTTAGCCAGAGCATTCTTGCCACCCTGCTTGGCAAAGCCCGCCCGGCAAATCCCGGAGAATTCTCGCTAAGGGCATATCTGAATGGCAAGATGAATCTAAGCCAGGCAGAGGCAGTGAACGACCTAATCCATTCCGGCAGTTCAAAAGCGGCAATGGCGGCTTTGATGCAGGTGAAAGGCTATTTGAGCCGGCATCTGGAGGAACTGCTGGAAGAGATCTCAGATGCCCGCTTGCGCTGCGAGCTTGCCATCGATTTTGCGGATCAGGACCTGCCTCAGATCGATCTGGATGCTCTTAGACTGCAGATCGAGGCAATACTAAAAAAAGCGAAAGATCTTCATGAAGAAGGCACATATGCCCGCAGATTGCGAGAGGGAATCAAGATCTGCCTGGCAGGCGCTCCCAATGCAGGAAAATCCTCGCTATTCAACGCCTTTCTAAAGCAAAATCGCGCTATCGTAACTGCCCACCCGGGCACCACGCGGGACTATCTGGAGGAGTCTTTTTCTCTGGCAGGCTATCCGATTGTGCTTTACGATACCGCCGGGATCCGTAAAAGTAGTGACATTGTGGAGCAAGAAGGCATTGCCAGGTCTCACCAGTTGATGCAAGAGGCAGATATCATCTTGTATCTGCTGGAAGATGAGCAGATTCCCCGGGAAGCCCAACTTATGCCGGAAAAGACTATCCTTGTGGCAAGTAAGGCAGATTTGCGTCCGAATACCATCCTGCCGGAATCTTTTGTAGCCGCTTCATCAGTCTCCCCGCATGGACTGAAGCAGCTTTCGGAGAGGATTCTTAGGCAGCTAAAATTGCCTAATGCCATTCTGGAGCGTCCGCTGGTAACCAATGTGAGGCATCTTGCTGCTCTTGCAAAATGCACGCAGGCACTTCAGGATGCACTGCAAGCATTAGCGATGGATGCCGGCTTCGAGTTTATCGCCGGAGATCTGATTCGTGCCAGCTCGGCTTTGGAAGACATCCTGGGCGTAGTTCCCACAGATGCCTTGTTACACAGGATCTTCGATAACTTCTGCATTGGCAAGTAAAGCGCAGATCTATCCGCTAACTTCTATAGCTTCTTAGAAACTGCGAACCCCTGCCCTGCTTCATTTGGCTTGTCAGGTGACTCTTTAAATCAACAAAAGCCGGATAGCATCCCCCCTTCCCTTCGTGTATTTGCTTGACAGAAAATTTCTTTTCTACCAAATTGCTATAGCCTGTGTAGGGGATAATCTCCCGGGCAGGTTGTAATTTGTTTGGAGAAGCGGAGGCTATTGTCCATATAGCTTTTTTTGATTAGAACTACAATAAGTAAAACCGGATACGATTTATGAATTTGTAAAGGCTGTTGCTATGCACAGGATCATGTTTTTTATTTTCATACTTACATTTCTATACCCCGGGCGGGGCTTTGCAGATCAAAGCGAGGAAACGCGGGATATCTGCATGGTGAAAGTAGATTCCGG
>CAZJJH010000029.1:0-11052 GCA_964546265.1 uncultured Candidatus Cloacimonadota bacterium | reverse complement strand
AAATGCAGGTGGTATTGTTGGATTTTGTACAATAGGGGAGATGTGATCTGATAGGGGATATTGGCGACTATCTTGATTCTACTGTCGCCAGCGGAAATTTGTGCATCCCAATCCAGCCTCAGGATATCTATATGCAAGAGAGAAACATCTTCTGAAAACTTTTCTTGAAGTAGTTTGATCATCCGCCGGTCGAGTTCAAAAGCTTCCAGTTTTGCCTTACGGTTCAAATTCTCTCGGGTCAATATACCAGGACCGGGACCTATTTCCCACACTCTTTCTCCCGGTTCAATCTCTCCCAGATCGGCGATATCAGATGCTATGCTTTGATCGTTTAAAAAGTGCTGTCCAAGTTCCTTAATTGCTTTCAACAATTCCTCTAAAAGAAAGGGAGAGCAGCGCTCTCCCAAATCTGCTGTGCTATTTTATGCAGTGAGCTTTTCAGCCGGAGTATTTTTACAAACTTTACAAACCTTGATGGTTTTGTCACCGGCTTTCACTTCGTACATCAGCTTTACACCGGTACGATGGCAATGCGGACATTCACCGCGGGCGTGATATGGTAAACTTCTCAGAGTTTTACCGCGATTATTCTTCGCCATGAGTTACTCCTTATATTCTTTACTCAATAAATCTTTAGTGAGAGTACCACGATTGGCGAAGTGGCATTAAAGTCAATGAATATTTTTTAGAACAGCTCTTTGATGATCTGATTTGGCTCCAGGCGAAAATGTGAATTCTTGCCTTCGAAAAAATGATGGACGCGAATCAGATGAATATTAAGAGCTGAATACGTAAAGCTCTTACCACTATTCAGATTTGTAACGGTAGTATAGCTTTTACGATAGATTCCTTGATGATTGAAGGGACAGGGCAGGTAACCACGCACTACTTCAGTTTCCACTTCATAGATATTTTCTACTACGGTACTACTGTCGAAGGCGTCAAAACTCAGCCGCTGAAAATATTCCAATCTGTCGGCAATTTCTTCTGCCGTTTTACCCATCAGTTCCAAGGTTTTCTCGTCGTCTTCTATTATCTGGGTAAAATCTCTGTTATCTGTACCCAAAAAGCCCCCAAAGGTGATAACCCCTGGTTGCATTTTGGCCATAATCCGGGATTCTTGAGGTGTTTTTTTCATTGTAATCACCCAAAACTATCATAGTAAATTTTGTCTTCAGAAATGCCATACTCCTTCAGAGATTTTGTAACGGCGGCGATCATGCCGGGGCTTCCGCAAAGGTAAGCTTCCGTATTTTTGGGATCTCTGATTGCCTCTTTAAAATAGGGCATGACGAATCCTGTTTTCCCTTGCCAATTCTCTTCCGGGGAGGCATGAGAGAGCACGGGAACATATGTAAAATCATCAAAATGTTTCTCAAAAGCCTCAAACTCTTCGGACAAATATAGATCCTTCGTGGTTCGGGCGCCAAAGAAATATGTCATCTTCCTGTTTGTTCCTACCTCCTTTAAGTGTTCAAGCATCGATTTGATAGGTGCTTTACCAGAACCACCGGCTACAAAGAGAATATCAGCCTCAGTATCGCGCAGATAGAAATCTCCGTAAGGACCGGTGAAATTGACCTTATCGCCTTTTTTAATGAATTTGTGTACCCAGGTACTGCAAATCCCATCCGGAACCAGGCGAATGATCAGTTGGATGCGATCGTTGATTTCGGGCTTGGAAGAGATTGAATAAGCCCTTACTACTTTTTGTTTTACTTTGCCGTAAGGAACGGTTTCCAACTGCACATATTGCCCGGCTTTAAAATCGATGGTCTCGCCATTTTGCAATTTGAATGTTATGCCCTTGATGTCGTAGGTATAGTCTATAATCTCTTCGATTACAGAGTGGAATCTACGAATGTTAAATATCTCATCCGGAATCTGGATTTTGATATCGCTTTTTACTTTAATCTGACACGCCAGGCGGATGTTATCTGCCTGCTCCGCTTTGGAAAGAAGGGGTCTCTCTGTAGGCAGAAGCGGTCCGCCGCCTTCGTGAACCTGACATTTGCATGCTCCGCAGGAGCCTCTGCCACCACAAGCGGAAGGGATGAATATCTGCTGATCTCCCAAGGTGGCAAGCAAGCTGTTGCCGCCTTTCACCGTAATATCCCGTTTCCCGTTGATGTTCACGTTTACTTCACCATAATTGCTCAGCCAGCGTTGGGCAAGCACCATGATAAACGCCAGAATTACGCCGATTGAGCTCATCAGAAGGATATCTGTAAGAATTCTTTGTATCATGTGCTGATCCCTACTGAATTTGAACTATGCCGGAAAATCCGACAAAGCCTAAAGCCATTATTCCGGTTATGATTAGACTAATGCCTGCACCACGCAATCCGATGGGCACCATTTTTTCTTTAAGTTTTCTGCGGATCCCTGCCAGCATCAGAATCGCCAGCAACCAGCCGATGCCGCTCCCCGCTCCAAAAGCAATGGATTGCAGAAAATTGTAATCTCTAATCACCATAAATAAACTTACACCGAAGATGGCGCAGTTTACCGTGATGAGTGGTAGAAATATTCCCAGAGTGTAATACAGTGCCGGGGCATATCGCTCGATTAAAAGCTCCAGAAACTGTACAAATGCAGCGATAACGATGATGAAAACGATGAACTGCAGATACACAATCCCAAAGGGAACCAGAAGATAATGATATACCAGCCAGTTCAAACCAGAGGTTACGGTCAATACAAAGATAACTGCTGTCCCCAAGCCCAGAGCTGATTCGATTTCCCGGGATACTGAAAGGTAAGAACACATTCCCAGGAAGTTTGTAAGCAGTATATTACTGGTAAAGATGGCTGCCCAAAAAAGTACAAATGCGCTGATATCCATTATGCTTTCGCCTTATAATAATATGTGTTGATAATCCAGATTAAAATTGCCAGGATAAAGAAGGCACTGGGAGCCATCACCATGATGCTCCAGTTTGTCCACCAGGAACCAAGAACCTGGATGCCAAAGATACTGCCAAAACCGAAAAGCTCTCTTACGAAGGAAATCATCAGCAAAACAATAGCATAGCCAAAGCCTGCTCCGATTCCGTCTATAAAAGAATCAATCGGATTGTTTTGAGACGCAAAGGCTTCCGCGCGTCCCATAAGAATGCAATTTGTAATGATCAAACCCACGTAGGGACCCAATTGCTTGCTGATTTCCGGCAGGTTCGCTTTTAGAAACACATCGACTATGATTACGTAGGAGGCGATAATCAAGGTCTGAATCATCATGCGTACACTGCGGGGGGTCCAATCTCGAATCAAAGAGATGGTAAAATTTGCCAGAGCCAGCACGAAAATCACGCCCAGACCCATTATCAGGCTGTTCATCATCAGGTTTGTGACTGCCAGAGCAGAGCAAATCCCCAGGATCTGTCTCCAAATCGAGTTCTCTTTGAAGGCAGCGTTTACGAATATTTCTTTTTTACTCATAAGCTGTTATTCCGCACAAAGCTATAAATATTATTCATTTCATCTCGAAGCATCTTAATCACAGAATCGGAGGTGATCGTTGCGCCGGTTACACGCCTTAACTGACCATCGTGCTCTGGCTCTTGAGTTTCTGCAATGAACTCATATTTTCGGGTTACATCTTCCTCGGATTCAGGATTTTGTACAAACAGGCGATCCTGAAACTGATTTAAGAACCAATCTTCCTCGATGCGCGCTCCCAAACCGGGAGTCTCTTTTTGATCTACTATGGCAAAAGCCAGGATGGTACGATAATCCGTTGATGTGGAGATCAGGGCTTGCATAGTGCCCCAGAGCCCCTTGCCGCCTATTTCAAAACAATATGCTATTGTGCTGTCTTGAACCACTGCGCGATACGCTTTACGATCAAAAGCAGGGTTCTGGATCGCAATCACATGTTTCTCAAACGTTTCGGGATATCCTTCCATGATTGCTTCAATATCCTGACCTGTTACCTCCGATATCTTCCCAGCAACTGTGCTCAGGATTCTTTTCTGGTACGTTTCCAGCTGATATGATTCAATTTTGGCTTCGCTCATCCGATACATCAGGCTGAGGATACCGGCAAAAATGATGACCATAACCAGCATAAAAATGATGGGATACAGGAAGCTATCTTTCATTTCTTGCCCACCTTCTCAAGGCCGTATTCAATAATGGGCATGAAAGCATTAGTAAGTAGCAGGGCAAACATAAAACCCTCGGCAAAAAGTGAATAGCGACGGATGAATACGGTCAAAAAACCCACCAGTAGTCCGTAAATCCATATCGCCCAGCTTCCCTTGGGGCAGGAAATGGGATCTGTAACCATAAACACTATGCCAAACATGGCTCCCCCGGAGAGCAGGAAATAAAGCGGATTGATGCCGGGATAGAAGATAAAGGTAAATATGGCAAGGGAAAGCAAAGTCGCCAGCATTGGCTGCCATTTCGCAGTTTTGGTGACGATTAGATAGACTCCGGCAAGAATTATAAGTAGCGCAGAAGTTTCTCCTGCAGATCCGGAGATAAAGCCGGTAAAGACTTCGCCGATGGAGTGAATCGCTTCCGAATTTGCACGGAAACTATTCAGCACAGTAGCCCCGGTTTGCATGGAGCTTTCGGCTGTCCAACGGATAAATCCGCCGGGAAAATCTTTTAAAAGATATGGCTTGAGCCAGGAAATGGTCATCTGATTTGGGAAGGAAATATATACAAAAGTCCTGCCCAATATGGCGGGATTGAATAAGTTTGTGCCAAAACCGCCGAAAACCATTTTGCCAAAGACAATGGATATTATTGCTGCCAGGGCAGATATCCAGAGCGGGATAGTGGGCGGCAAGGTTAATGCCACAAGAGTCCCGGTAACAAATGCTGCCATCGACACCTTGCCAGGTTTCTTCTTTCTTACAAAAAGATACTCGCTGAAAAACGCTGCAAGATTTGCCATTGCTACGATGGCTAAAACTCTTAAGCCAAAAAGGTAAACTGCAAAAATGGTGATGGGGATCAAGGCATAGAGAACCCGATTCATCATCTGCTGTTTCATAATTCGATCAAACATACGAAGAAAATCCTTCATTTCATTTATTACAATATAATCAAAAGATGTATTCTGTGTCAACACCAAAGATTTTACCCGGCAGAACTACTTAGCTCAAAACGGGTATGGGTTCAGGATCTAAATCCATGTTAAACAATGCTTCGCAAGCATTGCCTTCTTCCCGGAATTCACCCGATTTCTCTGGCTACTCTTTCCTTATGCTTCAGCGCGGGTTCAGCCGGACATCAAGCTTGGATTGTGCTATGGTGGCAGCTATATCCCGGGACGAAAGTATGCTAATGTTGCGCTAATGCACATAGGGAGACTTGGGCTCTAAGTAAACACGTTATAAAGAACGCGTCCCAAAAGCAATATCAAAGCCAGGATAAATACCTGACGGATTAGTTTGTTGCCTCTAAGAACAACCATTTTGGAACCTAAAAGATTTCCCGCTATGCCACACACTGCGGCAGGAATTGCGATGGGATAGTAGATCACTCCAGCGCGGGCGAAGGTAAGCAAGGCGGCTACATTTGATGCCAGATTCACTACTTTCGTATTACCATTTGCTCTTACAAAATCGTAGTGCAACAAGGCAGAGTAGATCAGGATCAGAAAAGTTCCTGTACCGGGACCGAAAAAACCATCATAAAAACCGATCGTGATGCCAGCAAGCGCACCGAGCATAAGCCTGTAGCCCAGCTTCAATAGATCTGCCTTGTCGCTGAAACCCAGTTGGCGACGGACCAAGGTAAGAATCGTAATCAGCGGGATGAGAATGATCAACAAATAGTTCAGAAATTTTGCTGAAACAATCAGGGCTGTAGAGGCTCCCATCCAGGAGCCCAGCAGCGCCATTGCTGCGCTCACCAGTGCCACAGGGATATCTATCATCTTTGCCCTGAAATACCGCGCTGTGGAAAATATCGTGCCACTACAGGACGAAAATTTATTTGTTCCCAAAGCCACATGTGGCGGAATTCCAGCGCTCCAATAAGCCGGCAGGGAGATCAAGCCCCCGCCTCCGGCTATCGCATCGATAAAGCCCGCTAAAAAGATAAACGGTAATACAATTACATAATCAAGTGGACTGAGATTAATCAGCATCTGTTAAAGTTCCGCCTTAAATTCTAATTTTAGATTGTGCCTGCTTTTTTCTTGAGGATAAAAAGCAAAGCGATATTCAGCGCTAATTGAGCTGAAATTGTTTATCCTGTAGATGCCGGAAAGGCTGAGATCGCCCAGAACACCGGCTCTCTTTTGGGGTAGAAAAAGCAGGTAGTCGCTCCCATTCCGGCTGTTGAAAGCCAATGATCCACGGATATTGATCCGGTATTTTTGCATGAGCACGCTCCTGAGGGCAGGGCTGAAATACACGCTTTGCAACCGGTAATCGTTATCGCCTTGTTGCTGCTTGCCTGCTTCGCTACTGAAGCCCATTTCTGCTTGCAGAGTGCTCTGCGCATTCAGTATTTTCTCGCCAAAAACCGAGGCTTTCCAAAGCTCGGTGCTGGAAAAGTATCTGCTTTCGCTTTGGCTTTCCCGGCTCAAGCCAATTCTGGTATTGAGACTGGCAAAACCCTTGAAGTCAGTAAAAAATCTTTGAATGCTTTCGGAACTTTTTTCCTGAACCTGATACCGTTGATCCAGGCTGCGCATGTGTTCGAAAGAGATATTGCAGATAATCCTGTCCTTATATATATCCAGCCAGATGTTGTTTAGCAGGTTCCTGCGGGCAAAGATCGAGGAGGAGCCAAATGAATAATCAGGCAAAAACAGAAAACTCTGCCAGCTGCTGGTCTGATCCGTTTGCTCATTTGCGCTCAGGCTTACATCTGCATGGAGCCTATCAAAGAAATCACGGTCAAGGAACATACCCGGTTTCAGATACAAGCTCGCCGTTCCGGAAATTTCTGTAGAAAGGCTTCCCTCTGCGGAAGTGATGTATTCGTAGATATATTCTCCATCTGGGATCACCACCCCGGTGCTATCGTAAACACCTTCAGAACTGCCTACCCACACCAATTCTCGAATTCTGGGGTAAAATTCTGTTTGATTCAATTGATAATTTGCAAACATACTCAACCCTCCCTTCAAAACGTTGTGGGAAGAGCGGTAATTAAATAAGTGATAGTTACTTTTGGCTTGGGTATCGCTATGGGGAACTTTTTGGATTCTATTGCTAAAATCCAGATCTACGCTGTGCTTGCTGAAAGTGCTGTTATGTTTCAAAGTATAGGTCTGCTGAGTATTTAATGTTCTCCAGGTCTCTTCTTTCAGGCTGTTTACATCTTCTGCATATTGTATGGTAGTGAGTGAATTCTGTGCTCTAAATTCTATTCCGGGTTTCCAGCTGATCAATCTGTTGCCCTTGATGGCCTTATCTTCCTCTTCCAAAGAAGAATACAAGCCGCCGACGAAGATGCGCATCAGCCGATATTGCCATGCCAGAGTGGCATCGTGATACATCAGAAAGCTACTCAGCTTTCCTTCCTGCCGGGAGATTGTGTTTCGCATTGCCACAGAGGGAACAAAGCCATTGGCAGGATTTGTCATGCTGAAACGGATTGCTTTTTGTTTGTAAAGGTTCTCGATCTCACGATAGCGGATCAGGATTTCGGGGCGGATCGTGCTACTGTGATAGTTCAGCAAAAAATCCAGATTTGTCATTGCCAGAGAATCCGCTTTGGGCAGAGCCGCCAGGTCATGCTCTGGAGCCCCGTCGCTTCCAAAGCGATAGGTATTTGCAAAGCGGTGGCCGGCGTCCAGCCTGGCACTCAAGGGTGAGTCTTCCTGTTTATATTCAAGCCAGGCGGATACGATCCCGGCACTGTTATCATCATCATCCAATTTGGAAAGAGTGTTCTCGTCCTGCAGAGAATACATGGCATCTATACCGCTTTGTAACACTTGTCCATTGAAAGCTAAGCTCAGCTCCATGTTGCTTCTGCTTGCCGGGGCCAATAGAGTCTTCAAGGGCTGCCAGGCTCCCTCGCCAATGCCCACATAGCGGTATGCTCCGATGGAAAACTGCTCATAGTCTCCTTTGCCGGGACCTACATAGCTGAAGAAAAGATTATACATAGCCGCTGAATCTGCCGGAGCATATTCATAATAAAGATTACCGTCAGCATCGGTGAGCAGGATATAGTTTCCGCTACCCGGTTCTGTGACCATGATGCCGGGGGAGTATGCCGGGCTATCTCCAGAGAGAGCCAGGCTATCCAGATCCTCCGGGCTGAAACTGAACAGGAGAGGGTGATCCCGGGAGTCACTTTGATGCACTAAATGATGTTTCAGTTCAAAATATTCTCCCAGTGGGATTCGGGAATTGCTGTAATATGTAGATTGCTTATAGTTCTCGTCTGAATATTGAAAGATGGCGTTTACTGTGTTCAAAGAGCCAATCAACCTGCGGAACATTAGCGATCCTTCGCTATAGTCTATGTAATAATCCGTACCGCGTTCCCAAAGCGAGCCATCCACATATATCTGCTCTGTTCCGGCAATAATTATGAAACTGCGTTGGCTACTGTTTGGAGTTAAATAGTAGGGTCCCTGCTTTCCATCCAGGATCTCTACCGTTATGGACGCGCTTTTACCGGAAGCAGCGCTATAAGCAGCGGCTATCTCGCTATTACCTTGATAGGATGCAGAAACGCCCTCAAGTTTGGAAAAATAATTAAGATATCGGCTGTTTTCATAGCTCAATTCCAGATCCCCCATGCCCAGTTCCCACTTTTTACCGGAGATCCTTACGAAAACCTGATCCAGACTGGAGAGTTCTTTGCTGTCTCCTTCAGGGCTTAGTTTACTTTGGCTGTCAGAAAGTTGGGCGCTGATCGATACATCGCGGGCAAGCTCTCCACTCAAGTTTACATATAGGGATTGCAAGAGGTCTGTTTCGCCGCTCTCAGAAAAGCTCAGCGAGAAGGTTTTGCTGCCGTTGATGTTTAGGTTGCTGCTGTTAGAAAGCCACTGTTGAGGTGGGCGGAGGGGAAGAGCGATAAGGCTGTCCGCTATGGCTAATCTCTTGTAACGGCTGTGGGTTTTACTCAATTCCGGGGGGATTACCAGATAGCTTACGCGCAATTGATTCTCAGAAACGCTTTTTTGCAGGCTTATTGTTCCGGCATGATAATCCACGCTATAATCCAAAGTCCGCAGATACACCTTCTCATCACCCTTAACCGTCTCGGAATAGGAAACAATATTTTGATGGCCCAGCTGATATACAAATTTTGATGGCTCGAGCTGCAGGATTTCTTCTATTACAAAATCTGTCGCAAACAAGCAAGGAGAATAAAGTAGGATTACACAAATGCAAAAAAATAATCTATGCGACATCAAAGCTGATGGATTACAAAGGTAACAACACCCCACACAATGAAATCCATATCCTCCGAGATCCGTATGGCTGGGAATTCATCATTTTCGGGCATCAGCCAATATTCGCCACGCTCGATGCGCAAGCGCTTTAAGGTAAGCTCATTATCTACTATGGCTACCACGATGTTGTTTGAACGTGCCTCTATTGCCCGGTCTACTATCAGCAGATCACCCGGTTGAATACCTGCACCGGTCATGGAATAGCCATCAGCATACATAAAGAAGGTGGAGGAGGGATGCCTTATGAGATGTTCGCTGATGTCTAAGGCCCCTTCGATGTAATCCTGAGCTGGGGAGGGGAAGCCGGCAGGTATACCGGTACCGAGGATAGGGCGCACAATCTTTGCGCCTTCTGCATAGCTGAAGATGGCTTTTATGGATCCATCGGTACGTATTTTTTTCATCTTTAAAAAAAAGGAGCGGACGAATTGCATTCCGCCCGCCTTTATCTATGGAAGGTTTATTTAATGGCTTTTAAGATACTTTGCACTTGGGCGCCATATTTGGGATCGCTGGTGAGTCTTTCCAGATCAGCGATCGCCGCACTGTTATTTTTCTGCTGGTAATAAGCAACGCCACGAAGCATTCTGGCGTCGGAATTGTTCGCATCTTCGCGCAGTGTGATAGTGGCATACTGGATTACTTTGCTCCAGTTTTTGGCGCTGTTATAATGCCCGGCAAGGGTTAAGGCTATGCGGGCGTCACTCTTTACTTCCAGCGATTTTTCCAGATACTCCACCATCTTGGCACGGTTACCCATTTGGTTGTAGTTTTGGGCGATCTGGTTGTATGCCACAGCCAGTTTATCATCGTCGGGTTGAGTAGCAATAAGCTTCTGCAGGTATATATTGGCGTTTTCATAGTTGCCATTTGCTCTGTAGAAATTGCCGATACGAGTAAAGATATCTGCGTCAGGACGGATAAGTTCGGCTTTGAGATATGCCTCTTCGGCTTTTACGGTGTCCCCGGACTGGGCATAGTTATCGGCAAGCATGATATAAGCGGTGGCATCGTTGGCTACCTCAGCATAATCTTCCAGAGTCTGGAAGGCACGAACGCTGTCTTTGAGATCATCTTTTAAAATAAAGAACTTGGCGTTGAGCAATTCGGCATTGTCCGGATCTTTTGCCAGCATTTGGTCATAGTAGCCCAGGGCGGCTTCGTAGTTACCGGCATTTTTGGAGGCGATGGCAAGGTTGTTCAGAGTTCCTGCTACATATTCATCCAGTTCTTCCTGGCTGATGCGCACCGGTTCGTGGCTTTGGTAAATATCCAGAGCAGCTTCGTAATGCTCGATGGCGTTGCTGAACATGCTCATCTCAATGCTTTCAAAAGCCATATCGACATGACTTTTGGCAATGTTCAGTTTCATGATTTCGATGTTATAGTCTATGGAATCACTCGGGGCAGCCAGAGGCGCGGCTTCGGTAAAGAGCTCGATGGCACTCTCGAAAGAAATGATTGCCATTTCCAGCATACCATCTTCATAATTGGCGGCGCCATCCTGCGCGGCTTCGCGAGCAAGGGCCAGAGGATCCCGAACGGGTTCAGGTTCCAATTCTACTTGCTTGTTAGAAGTGCAAGCACTCATTACCAGTAAAGCAATGAGCGCGATCAGGGAAAAAACTCTTGAATGACGCAGTAAATCCTCCAGTTTGTAA
>CAZJJH010000028.1:0-11081 GCA_964546265.1 uncultured Candidatus Cloacimonadota bacterium | reverse complement strand
TTTTACATCACTTTGATTGGGCACTTCGGCCAGGATAATCACGCTTTTCTTCACCTTATCCCGAAAGAAGGAAGTGGTCTGCCCTAAAAAGCCATTGATGATATTGGTGTGGCATTGGGTAAGCATGGTGGGCACGGGGTCATATTTGGCAGAAAAATCGAAGAGCTGGAAATAATCCCCTTCTGCGCCGCGTATCCTGCTGTAATCGCTGGCGTCGATATCCGAGAATTCATATTCAAAGGGATTGGTCTTGAGCTTGAAATTCTCAAAGGCGAAAGTGTTGTCGTAATTCAGCTTCGCCATATAATCCGGATCTATTCCATCGCCATCGATCAGGGCGTCCACCACGTCCACTCCCCGGGCAGCAAGGGCGATATCGATTGTATCCACCGCACCGCACATGGCAAAGAGGAAGCCGCCGGATTCTACAAATTGCTTGATCTTCAGGGCAACATCGTGTTTCAACTGCCATACCTTATTGTAACCGTGTTTCGCCGCCATCGCTTCATTGATGCGGACGTCGTTTTGATACCACTCTGTATGACGGTATGAGGCGTAAAATTTGCCATATTGCCCGGTGAAATCTTCATGGTGAAGGTGCAGCCAATCGTAATCCCTAAGTTTGCCTGAAAGCACTTCGTCGTCCCACAAACGGTCATAATCTATCTCCGCATATTCCAGAGCCATGCTTACAGCATCGTCCCAAGGCAGGGTATTGGGAGGGATATACACGGCGATTTTGGGTTCTTTTTCCAAGGTCACAGCTTCCATATTTGCTTCTTGAATCTCAAGATAAATTGCGGCAGATTGGGCGGAATCGATATTTTCATAGCGCACTCCGCGGATGTTACAATTGGCTATTACTTCCGCAGATGTGGGAATCAAAAAGCTGCCGCCACGGTAGTTCAGCAGCCATTTTACCACCAATTGATCTTTTAGAGCTTCAAAAGCTACGCCATATGCTTTCAGATGGTTGCTTTGAACGCGATCCATGGGGATCAGGATTTCAGCACTCAATGCAGTGCTCAAAAGGAGCAGCAAAAAGTGCACACAAGCCGCTTTCAAGGCTTTTTTGGGGAAGATTTTCATAAACAAGCTCTACTCCTTTCGATGTTTTTTGCATATAATACTATATTTTACGCCATTATCCTGCATAAGCTAAGATAATGTCAAGAAAAATCTGTATTATCAGGTAAATGGCGCTATAAAGAGCTTTTGCGAGAACTTCAGCCGCGGCTTTGCGGGATAAGCCCTGAACCACTTGTGGATTGCCACCCCAGAGTGCCGGCAGCATGGAATTTCAGACAGGTATCCACTACACAACACCACCAATCCTGCATCCACGCCGGATGTTTCCGCGCAAGTTCAGCAATCCTTCAAGCTTGGATTTAGCTGTGCTCAAAGCAGTATCTGGCGACAAAGCTGCGCGCAAGCAGGGACAAAGCATAAAGAGGGGCTTTAGCAGGATGGGAAGATCAAATCTCTATCCCCAAAGTTTGCATCAATTTATGCGCTTGTTTCAGAGCCCCGGCTACCTCCATTTTATCAAGTTCTTTTTGGATCGTGCGGCTAGAGAGTCTATTCAGATTGGGGGCGTGTTTACGGATAGCGGCTGCCGTATCTTCCTTGATGAAAAAATTCAGAGTAGCGGCAAAGCGTATGGCGCGAAGGATCCTCACATAATCTTCCGCCAGAACGAGATCGGGGTCCCTTAAAGTGCGAATAACACCACATTGCAGATCCTTAATCCCCAATCCGGAGGGATCCAATATTTTGCCGCTAAAAAGCTCCATATACAAAGAATTGATGGTAAAATCCCGGCGATACACATCGTCCGGAAGATCTCCAAAGCGCACTTTGGGGAAGCGCTTGCCGGGCAGATAGCTTTCCTTACGAGTCTCTACAAAATCCATGGAAAAGCCATCCAACTGCATTCTGGCAGAGCCAAATTTTGGGAAAACTTCGTAGGATATCGGCTTTAAGCGATGGTTCAGAAAAGCGCCCAGTTTCATTCCGCCATGCCGTTGCTGTATTACCAGATCGAAATCCGTAAAATCGTCTTTGCCCAGCAGGTGATCCCGCACTACTCCGCCCACGAGGTAGCTTCTATGGGCAAAGCTGGTATCTTGCAAAAGCTCCCGCATCAGGCTCAAAAAGGCTTGCAGTTTCATAGCAATTCCAGGATCACAGCGTTGGAAATGAAATATGCTTTGGGGCTAAGGCGGATGCAGTTGTCATTGGTTTCGATGAATCCCAGCCTTTGCAATTTGAGGATTTCCTTTTCCTTGTGGAGGAGGAAGTTTTTGCCAAATCTTCTGCTATATTCGCTGAGATCCATCCCTTTTGCAAGGCGCAGGCGCAGCATGATGTAATCTGCTTCGTTATCCTGCGCGGGATCTTCAGAAAAAAAGAGGTCCGAGCGCTCTATGGCAGCAAAATAGTCAGACAAACTGGCGGGGTGGGCGTAGCGTTTACCCTTGTAAAAACCTGCCGCGGAGGCACCGAATGCCAGATATTCATTGCCCTCCCAATAGAGTAGATTGTGGCGAGATTCAAAGCCGGGCAGGGCAAAATTTGAGATCTCATATTGCGCAAAGCCTTTGGAGGCGCAGAGTTCGCGGATGCTGTGGTATTGCCGGGCGGATTCATCTTCCCCAGGCAGGAGGGCGGCATCCTTGCCCAGGGGTGTATTGGGGTATAGTTCCAGCAGATAGCATGATAGATGCTCTAAGGGAAGCTCCAGCATGCGGAGGAGCTTTTCCTTTACTTGCTTGTAATTGCTGCCGGGCAAGCCGTAGATGAAATCGCCGGAGATATTGCGAAATCCCGCGCGATTCAGCAGATTGATTTTTGGGGCGATATCCCGGGCATGGTGACGCCTGCCCAGATAGCCAAGTTCTTCATCATCCATGCTTTGGATGCCAAGCGAGATGCGGTTTACGGGGCTGAGGGCAAGACCTTCACAAAAAGTTGGAGTGATCTGGAGGGGATTTGTTTCCAGTGTGATTTCCGCATTTTCTGCCAGGGGTATGCCATCCAGGATACGGTTGATCTCTTGGGGAGAAAGCAAGGAGGGAGTTCCACCGCCAAAATATACGGAGACAAGCGGAGGAATTCCGGCTAAGAGGTGTTTCTCTTTTTCTTTTAGCAGAAAATCCAGATAGTTCCGGAAATCCTTTTTGTTGTATTCCTTACTAAAGAAATTGCAATATCCACAGCGGGTCAGGCACCATGGGATGTGGATATAGAGGCCTATTTGGCGAGACGGAAGATCCTGTTCCACCGGATATGGGGTGTGTCGTAAAGTTTATTATATTCAATCCCTTTAGACCAGAAAATCAGCCAGGGAGACCCAGTGATATCGCGGCGGTCCAAAAAGCCCCAATAGCGGCTATCTTCGCTTACATCGCGGTTGTCTCCCATTACGAAATATTTGCCTTGGGGAACTTTGATGGGACCAAACCAATCCCGGTTGAAGGGGAACTGGGTGGCGCTGGAATCTGGCTTGATGCGGTAGGGTTCATACCAATTGGCGGCGCTCACCTGGTCCATCACGCCGGGTTTGAAAGTGCGATGGCTTACCACTCTGGGCGAAAGTGGAGGGCTGGGATAGGCTTCGCCATAGCATTCGTATCCGCGAGTGAACTCCTCACCATTCACATACACGATCTTATCGCGGATTTCAATTGTATCTCCGGGCATACCAATCACGCGTTTAACCACGTTGCGGCGAGCATAATATGTGATGTGGAAGGCTGTAAGCGGGAACATGGAGAAGCTTTGCCTTTTGTTGATGTAAATGGGGTGGAATATCTTGATAAATTGTTTCTGATAATCCGGGTGTTCGGGGGTGTTTTCCTCGATCTTGGGGTAACGGAAGGTGACGATATCCTCACGCTTGGGATCTGTGAAATAATACTTTAGCTTGTTTGCCACCAGAAAGTCTCCAGTAAGAAGAGTCTTTTCCATCGACGAGGATGGGATCATGAAGTTCTGGAAAGTATAATTGCGGATGATCATCGCCACTACAAAAGCGAACAGGATGGCTTCTGCCCAATCCTGTAATTGGGGTTTGCGTCTGTGAAACTTTCTTCCTTCCGGCAGAGGACTGCGGCTGGGCATTTGGGTTAAAGGCTTGTTTTTCACTATTTTCATGCGTTCTTTCATATTTTTAAAAATATCCTTAATCAATAGCTGTATCGATATCTACAAGCGGGAGGAATCCCCTGCTGTGTCAAGCGGAATCTGCTTTTTGCTTTTGCGGAAGTGCAGGATTGCGCCGATCAGGACTGCCAGGATGGTGATGAGGATGCCGGCAAGGCTGAGTCGGGTGCTGAGGGCGTAGCTTTGGGGCGCCATGATGAGCTCTAAACTGTGGGCACCGGCAGGCACCTTTACGCCACGTAATATGTGATTCACCGGGTGTATGGGCAGTTCTTTTCCATCTACAAATGCCTTCCAGCCGGCGGGATAGTATATCTCGCTGAGCACTAAAAGGGCGTCTGTATCGGTGTAATAATCGTAAGCCAGACGGTGCATTCCTGCCTCGGTCTGCACTACGTGGGCGCTGTCCGGAGCAGAGATGCCGGGGATTTCGTATTCTACGACGGCTCTTGTGGCAGGGTCAAATTCGAGGTTTGCCATCATGGCAAGAGTCTCCTCTTCGCTGTGGGAAAGGATTGTGTCTTGCACAAACCAGGCGCGGGGCAAAGCACCCAGATTCTGGTAGATGGAAAGCCGGGAGTTGTTGAAAACCGGGCGCAGATTTTGCAAGCGAGAGGCGTAGGGCAGGGAATCCGGCACAATGATGTATTTAACGGAGAGCATATCCAGGATCGGCGTGGGCAGCTCTGTGGGGGAATCCTGATACACGGCTTTCAGATAGCGCACAAATTCGCCATCCTGGGCGGCAGAGCCGTTGATGAGCGGCAAAAGCCTGTCGTAGCGCTTTAGCTTCGCAGCGGAGTAGCCGTCGATGCTTTGGTGATAATATGCCCATTCTCCGGCGCTGCGGATTCTGCCGGTATTGAAGGGGTAAATGCGGAAGTTTTCTTCATCAGACAGCAAGAAGCTATCGAAATCCTGCAAGCGGAAAGTGCTTTGGCGGATGTCCTTGGGATGCAAATCCTTGAGGTGTTTGCCGGTGTAAACCCAGAGATCGATGAAGGTAATCAGAATAATCAGCAGAATGAAGGGGGCGGATTTCAGCTTTTTGATGCTTTTTAAGTAGATCAAGCCCATGCTGACAGTTAGAAGCATCAGGGCAAGAATCCCGCTTTTCACCAAAATATCCCTGCGCATCGAGATCAGATTCTGCAATTGGGGGAGCGCGCTTGCCTGTTCATAACGGGCTTGCTCCGATACTGTGGTGAAAGCCATGCCGCCAAAGATGCTGTTGGCAAAAAGAATCCAGGCAATAAAGACGGCGCCGCAGATCCAGAAGCACCTAAGATATTGCTTTTGCCTTGCGGCATCACCAGTGTTTTCCAGAACGCTCTTCAGACCCAATGCGGCAAGGATTACGGCGTTGAATTGCACTATGGTAAGGGTCATGGAAGGAACGCGGAACTTATTGAAATAGGGCAGGTAGTTCAGGAAAAGATCCGAAAGCGCGGGAGTGGAGCTGCCAAAGCTCATCAGGGTAAACATAGCGCTGGATAGCCATAGAAAGAGCGCCAGTCTGCGGTGCTTGCCCCACAAAGCCATGATGCCCAATGCCAAAACCACGATGCCAAAATAGTTATATACTTGGGTAAAGGGCATATAGCCCCAATAAGTCTGGTTTATTCCGCCCCAGAAATCCGGGATGATGAAACTGATGATCTCTTTGGGATGGAAACTCCAGCCCTGGGCATAGGTTTTATCCAGCCCTTCAGCACCCCCGCGTTGAGTGTAATGGCTGTATTCCATGGTGCTGAGATAAGGATTCATCACTGCCAGAGCGGTTAAGCTGAAGGCCAGAATCAAAAGCAAGGTCCAGATTCCAAAGTGCTTAAAGTCCTTTTTCTTGATTGCCGCCACACCCCGGTAGATCCAATACATGCCAATCAAGAGATAAAGATAGTAGGTGATCTGGGGGTGGTTTTCCCTCAGTTGGGTGATCAGGAAGGTAGCGGCGAGCCCCAGAGAGAGGATGCTGGGCTTTTTCCTCAGATACATGATCGCCCACATCACCCAGGGGATATACATGATGGCACGGAATTTGGTGTTGTGCCCAATCTCCAGTAGCGCAACCCAATGGCAACTGAAGACAAAAGCTATGGCACCGAAAAAGGCAATAAGGGGATCCATTTTGAGATGCAAGAGCAAGACAAACATGCCCAACCCGCCGATTATTAAAAGGAAGATCCGCCAGCTTATCACTCTATCGGTTAGCTTTGTGATACTTTCTAAAAAGGGATAGCGGTTTGGGAAGGATATCATGTATGAAGGCATGCCGGAAAACATGTTTTGAGTCCAAAGCGCAGTATCCGGGTTTTGCTCGTTATAGTCAATAATGCTTTTTGCGGCTCCTCGCCATTGATTGATGTCGCTGGCTTGGGGCTCCATGTGTTTGTATGCCGCAGGGAAATAGAGCAGGCTTACAAAAAGGAAAAGCACGAGTGCCAGGATGTAGGGAAGGTATCCTGAATTCAGCAGGCTTGCTTTCTCTTTCGCCGCGGTGGTATTCACAGGCTTCATTTTTGGGTTGACTTTTTTATGGCTCATAAAATCCTCTGTTCAAACCGGTATTTGCATCCAGCTTATTTTTCAGGCTGTATCGGTCAAGCAAAAACAAACAAAAGGAAAGCTAATGATCTTTACATTCAAAAAGAAAATCTACGGCTATGAATGCGATATCTATGGGCATATGAACAACGCCAACTACCTGATGATGCTGGAGGCTGCCCGCAGTGACGCCCTTATCCAAATGGAATTGCCGATTGCGAAACTGCTGGAAATGGGCATCCAGTTCTTCGTGTTGCACTATGAATTGGACTATCTGAAGGCAGTGGAACTGGAAGAGGAAGTAACGGTGAAAAGCTGGTTTTATAAAACAAACCGGATTAAAGGCTTCTGGAATCAGGAAGTTTATAACTCGCGGGGGGAATTGTGTTTCAAAGCTTCGCTGACAGTGGTGTATGCCTCAGATGGTAAAGCCACGCGTTTGCCCAGGGATATTTCCGAGCACTTTGTCAGCTTTATCGAGCCTCAGCTTTAGATGGTGCCAAAGAGCATGCCAAATATGGCAGCGGCGATCAGCATGGTAAAGGGATTCAGCTTGAAGCGCCAGGTTAGCAGAAAGCTCGTAGCAAAGATTGCTACAGAATACAAGTCCTCTACTGCGTTACCCATGATCATGATGAGTGCGGCGGCAATCAGACCCACAGAAAGCAGGCGCAGGCGCTTGAAGATTTGTTGGAACCAGGCAAGTTTCTTTAGTTTCAGATAGCTTACAGTGATGATAAGCATGATGATCACCGAGGGTAAGATCACTCCCAAGGTGCAGAGCAGACCCCCAAAAACACCGGCTTTATGATAGCCGATGAAGGTGGCGGCATTGATGGCGATGGGACCCGGAGTCATCTGGGAGATTGCCACTACCTGAACAAACTCCGCTTCGGTAAGCCAGGCATATTTTACCACTACTTCCTGCTGGATCATTGCCAGGATGGCATAACCTCCACCAAAACTGAATAATCCAATTTTGAAGAAAGTGAAGACCATCTGCAGATAGATCATTTGCTGCCCTCATAGATGGCGTAGGCGATTGTAATCAAAATCAGGTAAACAGGGGATATATTGACAAAGCCCACCAGTAGCGCCACAGAAAGGGGGAACCAGGCATTGTACAGGGTAAGTCCGCTCTTTTTTGCCATTTGGATCAGGGGTACGGCGATGAGCGCCACCACTGCCGGTTTGAGAGCGGTAAAGGCTTTGCGCACCAACGCCTGATCAGCATATTGGCGAAAGAGCATGGCGATTAACATGATAGAGACGGTGGAAGGCAGGATGCTGCCCAATACCGCCGCCACCATGCCGGATCTACCCCGAATGTGGTAACCTGTATAAATACTGATGTTTACGGCAATGGGTCCGGGACAGCTTTGCGCAGCAGCAAGTCCATCCATAAACTCTTCTTCCGTGATCCATCCGTGTCTGCTGCATACCTCACGTCTGATCAGCGGAATCATGGCATATCCGCCTCCGATAGTGAAAGCTCCTATTTTCAGGAAGGAGAGAAAGATCTTCAGCAGCATTTATTTGTGGTTGCGGACAAGCTCTACAAGGCTATCGAGCAGATCGGCTTCGGGGACTTTCTTGATAATTTCTCCGCGGGCGAAGATAAGCCCTTCTTTATTGCCGCCGGCGATGCCATAATCCGCTTCCCGGGCTTCTCCGGGGCCATTCACCGCACAGCCCATCACCGCGATGGTCAGCTCTTTATCGGCAAATTCTTCTAGTGCCGCTTCCGCCTTCTGAGCCAGAGCAATGAGATCGATGCGGGTGCGTCCGCAAGTGGGGCAGGAAACTATCTGCAAGCCCTTACGCAGTCCCAGGGCTACCAGAATCTGCCGTGCTACAAATACTTCTTTAACGGGGTCATCTGTGAGGGAGACCCGGATGGTATCCCCGATACCCTGTTCCAAAAGGATGCCCAGCCCCATGGCGCTTTTGATACTGCCGGAAAGCAAAGTGCCTGCCTCGGTGACTCCCAAATGCAGGGGATATTCACACATATCGCTCAGCATTCTATAGCTTTCCAGCATCAGGGGCAGCGCGGAGGCTTTGGCAGATATCTTGATCTCGTAATAACCCAGATCTTCCAATATCTTCACGTGGGAAAGCGCCGCTTCCACCATTGCTTGAGCGCCGTGACCATATCTGGCCAGCAGATCTTTGGGCAAGGAGCCGCTATTGACCCCGATGCGGATGGGGATATTACGCTCTTTAGCTGCGGCTACCAAGCTTTCTACGCCTTGGCGGGAACCGATGTTGCCGGGATTGATGCGCAGACCATCGATGCCATTTTCTATAGCGGCAAGAGCCAGCTTGTAATCGAAATGAATATCTGCCACCAGTGGGACAGAGCTAAAAGTCTGTTTGAGGGATTTTATTGCCAGAGCATCCTCCATATCCATGACCGAGAAGCGGATTATCTCGCAACCTGCGGTTAGCAATCTGCGGGTTTGCGCTTCGGCAGCAGAAAGGAGCGAAGTCTTCACATTCAGCATGCTCTGAATGGAGATCGGAGCGGAGCCCCCGATGGTGAGTTTACCCAGTTTCAGGGATCTGGTGGCGCGTCTGTAGATAGGTGTCATCAGTATACTATTATGGTGCTATCCGCTGTATTGATGGTTTCAAAAGGAAGCTCCTGCGGCTCTGCCGGCACCACTATTGCGGTCTTGGGTTTTGGCATATACAATGCCTCGATTTTGGGTGAATATGCCACGATGAATCCACCAAACACAATAGAAACCATGCTCATCAGTTTGATCAGGATGTTAATACAAGGTCCGGCTGTATCCTTGAAGGGATCGCCCACCGTATCGCCCACGATAGTGGCTTTATGAACTGCAGAACCGCTGCCACCTGCTTGCCCGGTTTCCACATATTTCTTGGCGTTATCCCAGGCACCACCGGCGTTATTCATCATCACTGCGGTTACAAATCCGGTGGTGAGTCCGCCGATTAGCAGCCCCAATACGCCCGCTACGCCAAACACCAATCCCACAACGACGGGAGTGGCAATGCCAATGATAGCAGGCAGAACCATCTGCTGTTGAGCGCCAATAGTGGAGATCTTTACGCACTGTGCGTAATCCGGCTTGGTTTTTCCTTGCAGAATACCGGGGATGGTAGTGAATTGACGGCGAACTTCTTTTACCATCAGCCCTGCCGCTTTACCAACTGCTTTTATGGTAAGTGCAGAAAACACATAGACCACCATTGCGCCGATGAAGATACCCAAAAGGAACTTAGGGTTGAGGGGATTCACCTGATAATAGGCGATAAATTGGTTCAGGCTGGCAAGTGGTGCCTCCACCTGCTCGGTTACATTACCATTGCCGATGTTTAGAATCTGCACTTCTCCCAGCTTATTGCCCAGCATTACAAAGCCATCCCGGACTTTTTCCAGATACGCTGCCAACAGCGCCATGGCAGTTAATGCCGCGCTGCCGATAGCAAATCCTTTACCGATGGCGGCGGTAGTATTGCCCACCGCGTCAAGATTATCTGTCCGTTCCCGCACTTCCTTGGGCAGATATGCCATTTGAGCGTTGCCGCCGGCGTTATCTGCGATGGGTCCAAAGGCATCCATCGCCAGAGTTACACCCAAAGTAGCCAGCATACCCACCGCGCCAAAACCTATGCCATAAAGACCCAGCTCCACATGTTCAAATCCCCCGGAAAAGGCAAAAGCAGCCATGATTCCCACAGAGATGATGATCACCGGCATGGCTGAGGAGAGCATGCCCACGCTGAAACCTTCCAGAATAACCGTGGCAGAGCCATATTCACCCTGTTTCACGATGTTTCTGGTAGCCTTATAAGAATGTGATGTCCAGATCTCGGTGGTGTGTCCGATCAGGATTCCTGCTGCCAGACCCACTACTGAGGAAAGGAATATTCCCAGATAATACTCTGCGGGTAGCAAGGTCTTGCATACCACGAAAGACGCTATGGCAATAAGCACCGAACTCAGGTAGACACTTTTATTTAGCGCTGCCATCAGCTCTTTCATGCCCGCGTTTTCTTTGGTGGAGACGATAAAGATTCCGAAGATGGAAAGTAGTGCGCCCAGCCCTGCCAGAACCAAGGGAGCAGAGATGAAATTCATCATATATGAACTGATTGCGGGATTTACAGAGGAAAGCTGTAACACAGCGCTCATGCCCAGGGCGGCTGTGGCGAGGATACTGCCGGCATAGGATTCATAGAGATCTGCCCCCATTCCGGCTACATCGCCAACGTTATCGCCAACGTTATCGGCGATTGTGGCGGGGTTACGAGGATCATCTTCGGGGATATCCGCTTCCACTTTACCCACCAGGTCTGCACCCACATCCGCGGCTTTGGTATAGATGCCGCCGCCCAAA
>CAZJJH010000027.1:0-11108 GCA_964546265.1 uncultured Candidatus Cloacimonadota bacterium | reverse complement strand
ATCAATACGATAGAAGGCGGAACCCACCTTTCCGGGTTCAAGCGCGGACTTACTTCTGCCGTAAATGCCTATATCAAGAACAACGATTTGCTAAAAAACGAAAAAGTTAGTCCCAGCGGCGAAGATATTCGCGAAGGTCTTACTGCTGTGGTATCGGTAAAAATAGCCAATCCTCAGTTTGAAGGGCAAACCAAAACCAAGCTTCAGAATACTGACGTGGAAGGCGTGGTAGGCTCGGCAATATATGAAAAGCTGATGGTGTATTTTGAGGAGCATCCGGCAGAGGCCAAAAACATCTCTATGAAGAGCGTTATGGCAGCCCGCAGCCGCGAAGCAGCTCGTAAAGCCAGAGAGCTTACCCGGCGTAAATCGGTATTGGAAAGCGGTTCCCTGCCCGGGAAACTGGCAGATTGTTCCATCAGTGATCCGGCTCAGACCGAGCTGTTCCTGGTAGAAGGAGATTCTGCAGGCGGTTCTGCCAAGCAAGGCAGAGATCGCAGTTTCCAGGCGATTCTCGCGCTTTGGGGCAAAATGCTCAATACCGAAAAAGCACGCATGGACAAGGTGCTCAATAACGATAAGATCCAGCCCATCATTCTGGCCCTCGGTGCCGGCATCGGGCAGGATTTTGATGTTAGCAAACTGCGCTATCATAAGATTATCATCATGGCAGACGCGGATGTGGACGGAGCGCATATTGCCACCCTGCTGATGACCTTCTTCTATCGCTATATGAAGCCGGTAATCGAACACGGACACTTGTATATCGCCATGCCGCCGCTTTTCCTGGTTCGCAAGGGTAAGCAAAAAAAATATGTGTTTACGGAAGAAGATCGGGACAAAGCAGTACAAGAATTTGGCGTGAAAGGCGTATTTATCCAGCGCTACAAGGGTCTGGGTGAAATGAATGCCGAGCAGCTTTGGGAGACCACCATGGATCCTGAAAACCGCACCATGATATCCGTAAAGATGGACGACGCCATCGAAGCCGACCGGATGTTTACCATCCTGATGGGCGACGAGGTCGAGCCCCGCCGCGAATTCATCCAAACAAACGCTCGCTACGTGAAAAACCTTGATATTTAATGGAGTGATAGATGTCTGATACAAATAGAATTATACCTACTCAGATCGAAGAGTATTTAAAGCAAGCCTATCTGGATTATTCGATGAGCGTGATAGTATCGCGCGCTCTGCCGGATATCCGCGATGGCCTGAAACCTTCTCAACGGCGCATCATCTTTGCCATGCACGAGCTGAATCTCAGCCCCGGCGGGCATTTTCGTAAATGCGCAAAAATAGCCGGTGATACTTCCGGTAACTACCACCCCCACGGTGAACAGGTGGTGTATCCCACCCTTGTGCGCATGGCTCAACCCTGGAACATGCGTTATCAACTGATCGATGGGCAAGGTAACTTTGGCTCTATTGATGGCGATCCCCCGGCGGCCATGCGTTATACGGAAGCCCGGATGCAAAAGATCACCACCGAGCTTTTATCCGAATTGGATAAAGAAACAGTAGATTTTAGAAGTAACTACGATGAAACGCGCAAGGAACCGGTGGTGTTCCCCAGCCGGGTGCCAAACCTTCTGGTGAACGGCTCTTCCGGTATCGCCGTGGGGATGGCTACCAATATGCCTCCCCATAATGTGGGCGAGATCTGCGAAGCAATTGTAGCCCTGATCGACAACCCGGATTTGCAGCCGCTGGACCTTCTGCAATACATCAAAGGGCCGGATTTCCCGATGGGGGGAATCATCCTGGGTAGTGATGGCATCAAAGATTATTTTGAGACCGGGCGCGGGCGGCTCCTGGTGCGTGGAGAAATAGAGGAAGTAACCATGCCCAACGACAGCGAGCGCCTCATTATCCGCTCCATACCCTACCAGGTTACCACCTCGCTTCTGATCGAGCGCATGGTGCAGCTGGTAAAAGATAAGAAGATCGAAGGTATCAGCGATATCCGCGATGAATCCGGCAGAGACGGGATGCGCGTGATAATCCAGGTGAAACGCAATCACGATGCACTGGTTGTAAAGAACATGCTCTACAAATATACGCAGTTGCAGAGCACCTTTGGAGTGATCAATCTTTGCCTGGTGGATGGAATTCCGAAAGTGGTAAACATGAAAGATATGCTTACCCATTTCATCGAGTTCCGTCACGATGTGGTGCTCCGCAGGACCCAATTTGAGCTACGCAATGCCGAAGCCAGGATGCATATATTGGAAGGTTTCCGCATTGCTTTGGACAATCTGGACGAAGTAATCGCCACCATCCGGGCTTCCAAAACCCCACCGGAAGCAAACACTGCCTTGCAGGAAAAATTCGGGCTTTCCGAGATTCAGGCCAAAGCCATTTTGGATATGCGTCTGCAACGCCTGACCGGAATGGAACTGGAAAAGATCGAAGAAGAATATCGCGAACTTTTGAAAACCATCGAGCGTTTGCGTGAACTGGTTGCCCGCCGCGAGCTGAGAATGGAAGTGGTGAAAAACGAAACCATCGAACTGGGCGAAAAATATGGCGATAAACGCCGCACCAGCATTATCGAAGGTCACGGGGGCAGCTTCAATATGGAAGATCTCATCGCGGATGAGATGATGGTGGTCACCATCACCCATGATGGTTATGTAAAACGCTTACCCGTAGATACCTATAAAGTTCAGGGCAGAGGTGGAAAGGGCTTGAGCGCTTCCAACCTTAAAGAGGCGGATTTTATCCAATATCTCTTTGTGGCGAGCGCGCATTCCTATATCCTGCTCTTTACCGACCACGGCATGTGTCATTGGCTGAAGGTCTATGAGATTCCGGAAGCAAGCCGTACTGCGCGGGGAAAGGCCATCGTAAACCTGGTGAAATTCTCCGAAGGTGAAAAGATCAAAGCATTTGTGACGCTGAAGAACTTCCATCCCAAACAGACAATCGTGATGTGCACTCGCAACGGACTGATCAAAAAGACCTCTCTGGTTGCTTATTCACATCCGCGTTCCAATGGCATCCGTGCCATCAAACTGATGGATGGAGATGAGTTGATCGACGCCAGAATCTCCGAAGCCGGTGACGACATCCTGCTGGCGACCCGCAATGGCTATTGCAACCGCTTCAGCGAGAAAGATATCCGTAGCATGGGCAGAGTAACAAAAGGTGTGCGTGGCATTCGCTTGAGAGATGAAGATTATGTGATCTCTATGACTCTGGTGAGCGCAGCTCAGATGCTGGAAAATGGTGAATCTGGCGCAACGATCCTGGCAGTAAGCGAAAACGGCTATGGCAAACGTACAAGCGCGTCCAGTTATCCCACCACCAAGCGTGGCTCCAAAGGCGTGATTACGCTGAAAACAACCGCCCGTAACGGACATCTGGCATCCCTGATGATGGTGAGCGACAGCGATGAACTGATGATCATCACCCACGATGGTATGATTATCCGTCAGGCAGTGAAAGATATCTCCACCATCGGCAGAAACACCCAGGGCGTAAGGCTTATCAACCTGACCAAGGGAGATAAGGTTCACGATATTACTTGCGTTCCTCCGGAGGATGCGGATGATGAGGCCCTGGATAAAGAAGTGGAAGAGCTGAAAAAAGCGCCAAAAATTGATCTGAAGGATCTGGCAGAACATGATTCCGATACCGGCGAAGAAGATTATGATGAGCCGGAGATGGATGAAGAAGATGACGATATCGATGATTCGGAAGATACCGAAGATACTGATCAATAGTATTCTCTTGCTGTTACTGGCCGGTTGTGCATTAAGTACCTACCGGCCCGTGGCAGGGGATTACATGGTGGAAGATGGATTTGCCATCGTGCACCGGGACAGCATGGTGATTGCGGTGCGTCCCCAAGCCTATCGGGGCTCGTATCGTGAGATGGATTCTAACTTTTTCCCCATGTATGTGATGGTGAAAAACATATCCGGATCCAGGCTGAACCTGCCCCCGCAGGGTTTTAGCCTTGTGGCGGATGGCAGGCAATATGATTACGTTCCCCTGGATTACATCCTGGGCAGCTACCGGGAGAACCTCTTGCTGGAGCAATGGGACGATCCCTTCAATCCAGATCCTCTTTTGGAAGAAAGCCGTGAACAAAACCTGGAATCCTATTATGAGCTGATGGCAGCCTATTTCTCGTTTGGAGAGCTTCAGCCGGGAGCCTCCAAAGAAGGCTATTTGTTCTATAACAGAGCGGTGCGTCGAGCTCAGAATCTGGAGTTTGATGCTATGGGCACGGTACTGAAGTTCAGCAAAGAAAATAAATAGATACAAAAAGAGGGATCCCTTGCATGGGATCCCTTTTGTTTAAGCTGGTTTCTTCAGGGGCGGCCTATGCCGTAGTACTCAAATCCCATCTCTCTTAAGCTTGTGGGTTCATATTGGTTTCTACCGTCGTAGATGATGGCTGTCTTCATTTCGCTTTTTATCCGTTTGAAATCGGGATAGCGGAATTGCCGCCACTCCGTAATCAAGAGCATGGCGTCGCTATCCTTCAGCGCTTCGTATTCATCCTTGCACAATGTAAGTCCGGGCAGATCTCCAAAGATTCTTTGCGCCTCAGAAATGGCTACCGGATCATATGCTTTTACGCTTGCTCCGGCGGCAAGTAGCGCGTTTATGATAACTATAGAGGGTGCTTCACGCATGTCATCTGTCTGCGGCTTGAATGCGAGGCCCCAGATGGTAAAAGTTTTGCCGGTAAGATTCTTGCCAAAACGCTCTAATACCTTATCTACCAGTATGCTCTTTTGATCTTTATTTACGGCCTCCACTGCTTTGAGAATGCGGCTGTCGTATCCCACTTCCCGGCTCATATGGATCAGAGCTTTGATGTCCTTGGGGAAACAACTACCCCCATAGCCCACTCCGGGGTAGATAAATTTGTAGCCGATGCGGCTGTCGCTGCCGATGCCGTTTCTTACTTCTTCCACATCCGCGCCATAGGCTTCGCATAAGCGGGATATTTCGTTGATGAAGGATATCTTGGTGGCAAGCAGAGCGTTTGCAGCATATTTGGTCATTTCTGCAGAGCGAATACTCATGATTATCACGCGGTCATGAGTGCGGCAGAACGGAGCGTAAAGAGTGTGCATGACGTGGGCGGCTTTCTGACTTTCGGTGCCGATCACTACTCTGTCCGGTTTCATGAAATCATCTATCGCAGCGCCTTCTTTCAAAAATTCCGGGTTTGAAACTACATCAAACTCCACTTTGGCACTACGCTGATCCAGTACCTTCTGCACTTGGGCTTTCACCTTGTCTGCCGTGCCGACGGGGACGGTGGATTTATCCACAATGATTTTATATTCATTCATGTATTGGGCGATCTCAGCCGCTGCACTGAGTACATGGGAGAGATCTGCACTGCCATCCTCATCCGGGGGCGTACCCACTGCGATAAATAGCACTTGCGAATTTTCCACGGCAGTTTTCAGATCCGTGGTAAAGCTCAATCTACCTTCTTCAACATTGCGATGAACCATGCTTTCCAAACCAGGTTCGAAGATGGGGATTTCTCCCGCCAAAAGCATATCGATCTTGCGCCGGTCTTTATCTACGCAGATTACGCTGTTGCCCATATCCGCAAAACAAGCGCCGCTGGTAAGCCCTACATATCCGGATCCTATCACTGCAAGCTTCATAATGTATCTCCTGATAATTCTTTATAATAATCTATCACCTGGCTAATCCCTTCCTTGAGGCTGTAAGAGGGTGTCCATCCCAGATATTGCTCAGCTTTGCGGATATTCAAAAGAGAGCGACGCAGATCGCCCTTGCGGGCTCCGGCATTGTGGGGAGAGGGGCAAAAGCCCAGTTGTCTGCCAATCTCTTGATATAGCGCGAGAGTCGAGGTGGGAAGGCAGGTTCCGATGTTGAAAGCTTCGCCGTTGCCCGTGCTGAATGCTAAAAGATTTGCCTTTACCACATCCTTTACAAACACGTAGTCCCGGATCATACCTTCAGGTTCATCGGGGTAGGCATTCAGAACAGGTGTTTCGCCTTTTAAAAGTTTTTCGGTAAATATGGATACCACACCGGCTTCTCCATGGGAAACCTGTCGCGGACCATATACATTGGCGTAACGCAAAACCGTGTAATCCAACCCATACTGCGCTTTGTAAAAATAAAGATAATCTTCGCCTACCATCTTGTTTATGGCATACACGGAAAGGGGACGGGGATTGTAGGTCTCGCTGGTGGGATACTCTTCAGCTTCGCCGTACATGGCGCCGCCAGATGAGATGTAAACCACCTTTTTTACGGAACTTAAGACACAGTTTTGCAAAAGGTTTATCAAGCCCTTTACGTTTATCTCGGCATCGCTTAAGGGATCTTCGATGGAAAGCGGAACCGAGATCTGGGCGGCGTGGTGATCCAGGATATCTGGCCTTTCTTGCTCGAAAACTTCCCGGATTGCGGGATCGCAGATATCCATCTGGATGAACTTCACTTTGGGATTCAGGTTGCGCCGGTATCCGGTGCGCAGGTTGTCTACCACCACCACTTCATAACCCTTGTTGATGCAAGCATCAGCTACGTGAGAGCCGATAAATCCAGCACCACCGGTAATTAATATCTTCATTCTTCTGCCTCTTCCAGTTCGTATTTTCCGATGATCTTGATGTTCTCCGGTTCTGTCTTCACCATCACTGCCTGGCGGAGGATCTCCACTTGCAGGCGAACCTCGGAGATCTTGTCGTGACTCTCCACCACTCCGCGCGTACCTTTCAATGCGCCGCCGGTGATCTCCACTTCCAGACCCTTGGAAAGCCAAAATGCGGGCTGGATTGGAATATTCTTGCGGGTCACGAAGCAGATGCGGGAAAGATCATCAATCAGTTCCTGTTGATTCACTACATGGATAAAATTTACCACCATGCCGGAAAGAGATATGGTCTGCTTCTCTTTTACCGAGAGCACCATAAAGATGTATCCCGGAAACATGGGCAGGGTGGTTACCACCTTTCTGCGCTGATACACCCGCTTCTGCTTGATCTGAGGCAGATAGTAGTGGATCAGGTTTCTGCCGGCGTAATCTGCCATTCGCTTTTCGCAGCGAGGTTTGGTATAAACTACGTTCCAGCGTTGATCTTCGGGAGGAATTACCAGTTCACCGAAAAGCTCGTTGATGATTACCGGTTTATGGCTTGCCACATCCCCTCCGATCAATAGCGGTAGTTATCAGGTTTGAAGGGACCCTCTACGGGAACCCCGATGTATTCGGCTTGCTTTACGCTAAGATGGGTGAGTTCTACGCCCAATTTATCCAGATGCAGGCGCGCCACTTCCTCGTCAAGATGTTTGGGCAGAGTGTAAACGCCAATCTCGTGGGGATTTTGCCAGAGTTCCAGCTGGGCTAAGACCTGATTTGTAAAGGAGCAACTCATTACGAAGGAGGGATGCCCGGTGGCATTGCCCAGATTCACCAATCTACCCTCGGAAAGCAGGATTATCGCTTTATCATTGGGCAGATGAATCAGATCCACCTGAGCTTTGATACTTTCACGGGTCACGCCATCCAGTTCGTAAAGCTTGTTCACTTGGATCTCGTTATCAAAATGTCCGATGTTGCAGACGATGGCGTTTTGCTTCATCTTGAGCATGTGGTCCACGCGGATCACGTCACAATTTCCGGTTGCCGTTACAAAGATATCTGCGCTTTCCACCATATCGTCCAGATTGCGTACTTCAAAGCCTTCCATGGCTGCTTGCAGAGCGCAGATGGGATCTATCTCGCTGATTACTACGCGAGCGCCGAAGCCACGCATGCTTTGCGCGCAGCCTTTACCCACGTCGCCATAGCCACAGATCATCACGGTCTTGCCGGCTACCATCACATCGGTTCCGCGTTTGATGCCATCTGCAAGGCTTTCGCGGCAACCGTAGAGGTTGTCGAACTTGCTTTTGGTTACGCTATCGTTCACATTGATGGCGGGGAAGAGGAGTTTATCATCCTGCATCATCTGGTATAGACGGTGCACTCCGGTGGTAGTTTCTTCACTCACTCCTTTTAGATTTGCGGCTATCCTGTGCCAGCGCTGGGGATCTTTTTCCAGGTGCTCAATCAGCAGCTGTTGTACCAGCCGGAATTCGTGATTGTCGCTATCGGCTACGGGTAAGGTTCCCTTACTTTTGTAGAGTTCTTCCAGGCGGCAGCCTTCGTGGATCATCAGAGTGGCATCGCCGCCGTCGTCCACGATCATATCGCAGAGCGCGTCCTGCCAGCTAAGTGCTTGAAAAGTGCACCACCAATATTCCTTTAAAGTTTCACCCTTCCAGGCAAACACGGGAATTCCTTTGGCGGCAATAGCAGCAGCGGCATGATCTTGAGTGCTGAATATATTGCAGCTTGCCCAGCGTATTTCGGCGCCAAGCTCGGCTAATGTCTCGATCAGCACTGCGGTCTGGATGGTCATGTGCAGGCTGCCGGTGATATGGGCGCCTTTAAGTGGTTTATCCGCTTTATAGCGTTCTCTAAGCGCCATCAAGCCCGGCATTTCTACTTCTGCCAGGGCGATCTCTTTTCTGCCATATTCGGCAAGATTTATGTCGGCTATCTTGTAATGCATTTGTTACCTCATAAAATCAAAGGCCGGGCGCATCCATGCTATTTTGCAACGAAGCGCCCGATACTATCTGTGTGTTATTTAATTATCTGCGATAGCGGTCTCTGCCGCCTCCGCCTCCGCCTCTGCGATCTCTGTCTCCGCCGCGAGAGCGGTTATCGTCTCGCCTGGGGGGAGCGGGTCTATCCTTGGGAGCGTTGGGATCGGGTTCCGGATTTCCGGGGATGCCCTTCATGGTAAGAGAAAGCTTCCCTTTGTCCATGCCGAGAGCTTTTACCTTCACCACGTCACCCAATTTTACCATATCTTCGGGATGCCCGATGCGGGAAGTGTGCATTTGGGAAACATGAACCATGCCTTCTTTGGCTCCGCCCAACACTTTCACAAACACTCCGTAGGGTTCGATGCGGGTCACAGGGCCTTCAAATTCATCGCCGGGTTCGGGATCGATGGCGATGCCTTTGATGATTTCCTTGGCTTTATCGATGGAGGCTTTATCCGGAGAGAGGATTCTGACTGTGCCATCATCCTGGATATCGATGCCCACCTGGCAGCTTTCGATGATGGATTTGATCATCTTGCCGGCGGGTCCTATGATCTCGCCGATCTTATCGGTAGGGACCTTGAAGCTTTCTATTCTGGGCGCGGTGGGGGATAGATCTTCCCTGGGTTCAGCGATGCAAGCTTGCATCAGTTCCAGGATGTGGAAGCGGGCTTTTTTGGCCTTTTCCAGGGCGATGCGCATGATATCTTTGGTGATACCTTCGATCTTGATATCCATCTGCATGGCAGTGATACCGTCTTTTGTCCCGGCGCACTTGAAATCCATGTCGCCAAGGTGATCTTCCAGACCCATGATATCGGTTAGCACTACATATTTATCCCCTTCCATGATGAGTCCGTTGGCGATCCCGGCTACAGGAGCTTTTATCGGTACGCCAGCTGCCATCATTGCCAGGCAACCGCTGCAAATGGAGGCCATGGATGAGGAGCCGTTGGATTCCAGAGTATCGGCTACAATACGCATAGTATAGGGGAAGCGTTCAGAATCTGGCAACACAGCTCTTAGCGCTCGTTCAGCCAGATTTCCGTGGCCCAGTTCGCGGCGTCCGGTGGGGCCCATGCGGCCTGCTTCACCAACGCTGAAGGGCGGGAAGTTATAGTGTAAATAGAAGCTTTTCTTATATTCTTCTTCCAGGGTATCGATTACCTGTTCATCGCTGCCGCCGCCCAAAGTAACGGTGCCCAGGGATTGGGTCTCGCCTCTGGTAAAGAGAGCTGAGCCGTGAACGCGGGGCAGGACGTCTATTTCGCAAGTGATGTCGCGAATATCATCCAAACCTCTGCCATCCACGCGGAAATGCTTATCCAGGATGGAAGCGCGCACGTAGCGGCGCAGGATTTCGTGAAAGGCTTCTTTATAAGTTTTCTCATTTTCAGCGTAGAGCTCTTCGCCATCTTCTTCGAGGTGCTGCTCCAGCATTTCTGCTTCTAGCGCATCGAAGGCATCCTGGCGTTCCTGTTTGCCCAGGATGGTAGCTGCTTCGGCGATGCGGCTGCCAAAGGCGGCATCCATATTATCAAAGAGTTCCTTGGGCATTACCGGCAACTGTACTTCGGTTTTTTCTTTGCCGCAAGCCTGGATAAAATCTTCCTGCAGAGCGCAAAGCTGTTTTACTGCTTCATGTCCGGTATAAACTGCATCCAGCATGATATCTTCAGAGAGTTCGCTGGCAGCGGATTCGATCATCACCACAGAGGTGGCGCTGCCGGCAACCGTGAGGTTCAGTTTGGATTCTTCTTTCAGGTCTTTGATGGTAGGATTGATCACGAATTCACCGTTGATATAGCCCACTGTTAAACCGGCGATGGGTCCATGGAAAGGAATATCCGAGATCGAAAGAGCAAGGGAAGCGCCCAATACACCCAGATTGGCGGGATCCACTTCGCCATCATAGGAAAGCACGTTTAACACCACGTGAACCTGATTGCGGAAGCCATCAGGGAAAAGCGGGCGAATGGAACGATCGATCACGCGGGCTTGCAGGGTGGCGTCTGTAGAAGGTTTGGCTTCGCGTTTGAAAAAGCCACCGGGGATCTTGCCCGCGGCATACATCTTTTCGATAAAATCTACTGTGAGCGGGAAGAAATCCTGATTTTCAGAGGCTTCCTTGCTCATTGTAGCGGTTACGAGAACGGCAGTTTCACCTAGCTGCAGATAGATGCTGCCGTTGGCTTGCTTTGCCATTTTGCCTGTTTCGGCGATAAGTTTGCGACCAAAGAAATCGATCTCGCGCCGGGTAATTTGGAAGTTATGCATATTTTCTCCTTATTTGTATGCCCAGGGAGAATAAGCAATAGGCAAAAGGGTAAAGATCAAACCCATTTGCTTATTGCTGATTGCTCCCGGGTATTTGGTTTCATGCTAAAAAAAGAAAGTGGTGCCCCGCACGCGCCAGGCATCCACTTTCCATTAATGTCTAATATCTTGGCTGAGTATATTACTTTCTGATGCCAAGCGCTTTGATCAGTTCACGG
>CAZJJH010000026.1:0-11112 GCA_964546265.1 uncultured Candidatus Cloacimonadota bacterium | reverse complement strand
TTACTTTGTCTCCAGCTTGCTTTTCATATTTGATCAGCATGCCGGGCATGGGGGCAGTGATAGATTCCCCGGCGGTGGCTGGCGCGGGCTTGGCTGCAGGAGCCGGAGCAGCAGGCTTGGGAGCAGGCGCAGGAGCAGGAGCTGGAGCGGCTTGGGGTGCAGGGGCATTTGCAGCAGGTGTCGCGGGTCGGCTGGAGATCACGCGGGGCGCACCGCCTTTTTCCGCCACTTCCACCAGGTAATAGCTGCCATCTACGAAAACATCAAATTGACGCGCGTCTTCCGGTTTGGCGGGAGCTTCGGGTTTTTCCACCAGCTTGCCGGCTTTTGCCTTGGCTATGAGTTCTTCCTCGGCTTTCACCTGCTCCATGGTTTTGGGTTTCATGTCTTCGGGCATGGGATCCAGCCCATATTTGATGCGCAAAAATTTCTTGCCAGTCACGTTGTAAAGGGCTACAATTAGTTGATCATCAAGATCTTTGGCAAGGCCTTCAGTTTCTTTTTTCACCTGATCCAAGGCGGGGGGGATCACATCCCCGGGGCGTACTGAGATCGGTTTTTCGCCTTTGGGATATCCTTTTAATGCTCTGGCTTGCAGGTCTTTATCAATAGGCAGGGTAGTTTTGCCGTAGAGTCCGTAGCAGAGATCCTTTACCTGCTCGGTGATGCGGGCATATTCGCCATCCCTGGTATCGAAGAGGGCGTTGTTTACACTCTGGATTCCCACGATCTGACTGGTGGGAGTTACCAGCGGAATCTGTCCCAGATCCTTGCGCACTTTGGGGATTTCTTCAAAGACATCATCAAGTTTATCCAGCGCATCCATCTGGCGCAATTGATTTACCAGGTTTGAAAGCATTCCACCTGGGGTCTGGTGGATGATCACATCGGTATCGATGATGGAATATTTGGTATTATTGGCAAACTGGAGGTATTTGGGGATGTCTTTTTCCATTTCTTTGCCGATTTTATTGAGCAGTTTGATGTCAAAACCGGTATCGCGGTTTGTGCCCAGCAGGCTGATAATGAGAGGTTCCACGCCGGGGTGGGAGGTTCTGTAAGCATAGGGACCCATGCAAGTATCGATGATATCTACGCCGGCTTCGATAGCCTTGAATAGCGAGAGATCGCCCATACCGCTGGTGAAGTGAGTATGCAGGTGGATGGGGGCTTTCACGTTTGCCTTGAGCGCTGAAATAAGGTTGAAGGCATCGTAAGGAGCGATCAGGCCTGCCATATCCTTGATGCAGATGCTGTCTGCACCCATGTCTTCCAGCTGTTTGGCTTTGTTCACGTAGTAGTCGATATTGTAGATATCGCCGCCCATGCGCTGCTCGGTGAGGGAATAGCAGATCGAGCCCTGGAAGTGTTTTTTATTCTGTTTAATTATCTTTACAGCGGTTTGGAAATTGCGAAAATCGTTAAGAGCGTCAAATACCCTGAAGATATCGATGCCATTGTCGCAAGCACGCTGGGTGAAAGCTTCCACTACATCGTCGGCGTAGTTTTGGTATCCTACCAGATTCTGGCCTCTTAAAAGCATCGAAAAGGGGGTCTTTTTGATGTATTTTTTCAGGGTGCGAATGCGCTCCCAGGGGTCTTCACCCAGATAGCGGTGCATGGTGTCGAAAGTGGCTCCGCCCCATACTTCCATGGAGTAGTAGCCCACCTGGTCCATCAGTTCGGCTACGTGGAGCAGGTCTTCCGTTCTGCCGCGGGTGGCAAAAAGGGATTGATGACCGTCGCGAAAGCTAAGGTCCTGTATCTTGATAGGATTGGCGGCTTTGGGCCGATCCGCTTCATAGCGCATCTGGCTGAATTCGAGGATGCCGTGTTTATCCATTGTATCTCCTTTTATCTGCTTCTTTTAATTATTCTTCTTTGAGTGATATCGCGGTATTGCATAGTTTGAGCGCGGGCATATGCCGGCCAGGGATGGGAGGGATTTCCGCTGCGGGGCCGCTGATATTGTGGGGCAATGTCTTCACTGTTGATCAGCGCCATTACGGCAGAAATCGCGGCAAGAGAGCGTTTATCGTGTTTCATAAATCACCTTAAGCTGGGATGTTTCCGTGTTTTTTGGGAGGCAGGCTTTCGCTTTTGTTGGAGAGAATTTCCAATGCATCCACCAGTCGCTTACGGGTCTCGGAAGGAAGGATAACTGCGTCCACATAACCGCGTGAGGCGGCAACATAAGGATTATTAAAGCGTTCTTCATAATTCGCGATCATTTCACTGCGCTTGGCAGCAGGATCCTCTGCTGCAGCTATCTCTTTGCGGAAGATAACGTTTGCTGCGCCCTGAGCGCCCATCACGGCGATCTCGGCAGAAGGCCAGGCAAATACCATGTCCGCGCCCAAATGTCGCGAACTCATGGCGATGTAGCTGCCACCGTAATCTTTGCGCGTAACCACGGTGAGCTTGGGCACAGTGGCTTCCGAATAGCACCACAAAAGCTTGGCGCCGTGACGGATGATGCCGCTGTGTTCCTGATGCGTTCCGGGCAGATAGCCAGGAACGTCCACAAAAGTTATGATCGGAATATTGAAAGCATCACAGAAACGGATGAAGCGAGTGGCTTTGTCTGAGGCATCAATATCCAAACAACCTGCTAATACACTTGGCTGGTTTGCTACGATGCCCACGCTGCGACCGGCAAGCCGGGCAAAACCGACGATCATATTTTGTGCATAGAAGTAGTGCGGTTCAAAAAAGATGCCGTCGTCCACCACGCTTTTTATTACTTCATGCATATCGTAGCTCATGCGGGGGCTATCTGGAATGATCGTATTCAGCTCCGGGCATTCCCGCCAGGGATTATCGTCAGTTTCTACAAGCGGGGGATCCTCCATATTGTTTGCCGGGAGATAGGAAAGTAAAATTTTGATCTGATTGATGGCGTCTTCATCGCTTTCACAGGCAAAATGGGCATTTCCGCTTTTGCTGTTGTGAGTCATGGCTCCGCCCAGCTCTTCCTGAGTAGTAACTTCACCGGTGACGGCCTTTATTACGTCCGGACCGGTGATAAACATGAAGCTGGTGTTTTTTACCATGAAGACAAAGTCGGTCATAGCGGGGGAATAGACTGCACCCCCGGCACAGGGCCCCATGATGGCAGTGATCTGGGGGATCACGCCGCTGGCACGGGAATTGCGGAAAAAGATATCGCCATAGCCTTTCAGGGCATCTACGCCTTCCTGGATGCGGGCGCCACCGGAATCGTTGATTCCTACGCAAGGGACACCGCTTTTTAGCGCCATATCCATCACTTTGCAGATCTTTGCCGCGTGCATCTCTCCCAGAGAGCCGCCGCGAGCGGTGAAATCCTGAGAAAAAGCAAAGACATGGCGGCCGTTTATCAGACCGTGCCCGGTTACTACTCCATCGGAAGGGATTTCGATGTTTTCCATACCAAAATTATCACAACGGTGGCTTACAAACATATCCAATTCCCGAAATGTTCCGGGATCAAATAACAGGTCTAGCCGCTCACGGGCAGTGAGTTTACCGGAAGACTTCTGTTTCTGTACGGCTTTTTCGCCGCCCATCTGCGAAGTTTTCTTTTCTTTGTCCAGAAGCTTCTGGATATTCTCCTGTGTAGTATGCATCTATACCTCTTTTTACATGATTCTGAATTTTTAGCTGTTAAAAAGACAGCAGGGAATAAATGCTCCCTGCTGTCAACACAAAAATATCCAATGTGCAGCAATTGCTGTATCTAAGCGGATAAATCGAATCAGATTTAGCTTTATCGGTTTACAATCACCCTTAGGTTTTTGGCAGCAACCTTCATTTCTCCACCACAGAGTACATAGCCCTTGAAGAGCTCGGAAGTATCTGTAATGCGGCTCATGAGCCAGGTATTGCTACGCGCCTCCTGGTTGTTTGGCGGGGCTTGGCGCACGTCGTAATTATCCCAATTGCCATCGTAGAAGATAACCGTCTTGCCCAAGGCGATATCCGCATTTGTGGCAATGCGAGTGGATGCCAGCCATTTTGCCCATACGCTTACGCCGTCTCTGATGCGCAACATCTGAGCTTGATTATCTGTTTCGGGGCTGGGAGCTTGCACAATCTTGCCCAGCTCGACCCAAGCGATGTGATCCTCCCGGGCCATGGGCTCCTCCAGGAAGAAAAAATCTGTGAGAGTGAGGAAATGAGCATCCTGTCCGGCAATTGGTGCTACGGCTTTTTCAATCGCATCGGAATCCAACAGAACGGGGATGTTGGGGCGCAGAACAACTTGCGGTGTGCAAGCGAAAATGAGAAGTGAGAGCGGTAATGCCAGGATCAATTTGGCTAAGCTCTTTCTTGTTTTCATCGTAATCCTCCTCCGGATCATTCCAGAATTCATTATAATGGTGCAATATAATATTCAATAATTCTTTTGTCAAATACAAATTTCATCTGGATTTCTGATATTACTATTTACCGCCGATACAGCCTCCTCCGGATATACGTAATCTACTGAGGATCAGTCATTAGTGAATAAGCTGCTGAGGATATTATGCTACACATAAATCGATGAAGGATTTTTTATGGAAAAAGCAGATATGTCCAGTAGTAGTCCACGTATATATAATAGAGCTTGCATGTATCATCACTCGCTGTGCATAAGCGAAGCGGCGAAGCTGTATTCCGGGGGCTCTTTGATGATTATATAAAGCTGCAAATTATGGGGTTTAGGGCTTTGGTTCAAGCCAGCTGAAGCAGCAGGTTTTGCTCTCTTTTTGTTTGAGGATGTTGGGAATAAATTCTGATGAGGGCTTTTCCTTGCGGGAGTGTTCCGCAATAATAATGCCATCCGGCTTGAGGATATCTTTTTCCAGAATAGTTCTAAGAGTGGGGTTGATCAGGTTTTTATCGTAAGGGGGATCCAGGAAGATAATGTCGTAAGTGCTGTCGCAATCTTTTAGAAAGGCTTCCACGCGCTTGCGGTAGATGTGACAGCTGTCACCACAGCCGAGGATGTCGATATTACTGAGAATCGTGGAGATCGCAACGTTGGCGAATTCTACAAAATCTACCCAGGCGGCACCGCGGGAGATGGCCTCCAGGCCAAAAGCGCCGGTACCGGCAAAAAGATCCAGCACTTTTTTACCTTCAAAATCCTGGTATGTGCTAAAGATCATTTCCCGGTTAAAATCAGTAGTAGGGCGGGTTGTGCGTCCCGGAACAGAATGCAGCTTGCGTTTCTTGTGGATGCCGGCGATGATGCGGATCATGCTTTAGCGCGGCGTTTGCCCAAGCCGGGTACCTTAATTTCCAGCTGTACGGGTTTGGGATCAAAGCGAGGGCAAGAAAGCAGAATTGCTGTTTCTGGCTGTTTGCACTTTCGCTGGCATTTCAGGCAAATGCCGTTTATCTTGGGGCTATCTTTGGGCATTCTAGCTTTTTGCGCTCTGTAGATCTACAAAGAGACTGATGAGTTCGGAGAGCCGGATTTCGGAGAGGGAAGTATTTTTATCCCAGCGAGAAAGAAGGGCAATTAGCAGATCACTTACGGTTAGGGATTGGAAATCTGCAGAATTATCTACCAGGTTGAGCTGAGCCTGGCGCTCGATTTCCTGCAGGACTTCGCTGAGAGCGTCCAATTCGGATTCTTCTGCCAATACATCATCCTCATCAAAAACGATTTCGGTATCCTGCATGCCTTCGTTCAGCTTTTCGGCTGCCCGGGACATGTTGTCGAAACCCTGATGGCTCAATACTTTCAGATATGCCAGCTCTTCGGGAGTAAAGAGCTTTTCGATGCGGGAGTCGTAGCGATTGGAAGGGTCGTTCAATATGCGGGCGTGTAGCGCCTCGATCTTCTCCCGGATAGCCGGAGAAGAATCGTGTTGAGCGATTATCTCGTAAGTGGCGAGGGCGTCGAAAAACTGGTTTTGTTCTTCAAAAAGCTTTGCCAGAGTAACGGTTGGGGTCCAGCCCGGTCCTGATAATTTCATATTAATAACTCCCGATATCATAATATTCTGAAGCCAGAAAAAGCCAAAGCGGTTTTGTGTCAATAGCTTTTGTGTCTGCCCGGTTTGGAAGCTTATGTGTAGGTGACTCAGTCTTTGCTGGCCTACTTTTGCCGGAGGTGCTCCAGCTTTTTGTGCAGCCTTTCTATGCGTTTGCTGATTTCGGCGATGTGTTTGTGATTTATCATGTAGCGACCGCTTTCCAGATTCAAGGCTTTTTGGCTGTATTGAAGGGCGAGTTCGAATTTTTTGTTTCGTTCCAATATCTTAGCCGCTTCCAACAGCGAAGGGCTGTGGTCCAACGCTGCGCCGATCTGAAAACTATCCAGCGCTTCCGGGATGTCTTTGGCGCGTTTATAAAGGATGCCCAGGTCGAAGACGATATCCGCAGAAAGCTCTTTAGAAGCCACAATATCCACCAGTATCCTGCGGGCGATATCCTCCCTGCCCTGGCTTTGATAGAGACGGGCAAGCGCATGATAATCGATGCGGAAATCTCTGCCTTCAGGGGGTGGATAGGCACAGCTATTGCAGATTAGGGCAAAGAGTGCCGCGGTATGCAGGATGTCGTGGTGATTATGCACAAATACCCTGCGGATCAGTTCGGCATCCCCGGTGGTCAGAAAACTAAAATAGCTTTGCGGAACTTCTCCCCCGGGAATATCCAATTCTTTGTCTCTGACATGACCCAGGATGTAAAACTCGATGGTCTCCAGGGCGCAGGAGGGCAATTTCCTTTTCCACAAGCGTCGCGCCAGATGCAGGGCATCCAGATGATCCATTGCGCGCAAATCCAGCCAGATCTGGTGATACAGCAGCCGCGCTTCCAACACCGGAACATCGAAGCTTTTACCATTGAAAGTTACCAGCAGAGACCTGCTTTGCACCAGCTCCTGAAGCCGCTCAAAACTATGCTCTTCTGCATCTGGATCTGGCAAAAAGATCTGCTCTACAAAGAATTCTCCCTTTTCATAATAGCCAAGACCGATCATGAAGGCCAGGGTTCCGCTCCTACCCAATCCTGTTGTCTCCAGATCCAGCACCAAGACGTCCTCCGGTTCATAAAGCGTGTCTGGCAGATTTGCCCAACTGCGCACCACCTCTGGGATGGTATCCGGAAAAAGAGGCAGGTTTTCGATTCTGGTTCGCATTGGATACGCTTCCCGGGTATAATACACGGGATCATCGGTGTGATCCGAAAAGTGCCCTGTTACGGATTTCATGATGCTCTCGCGGAGCATTTCTTTGATCTCGGTGGCAAACAAATCCCGGTCTTGATCCATATCCATTTGAGCTTTCTCCTAAAACAAAGGGGCGAAACAGCTTCGCCCCAATTATGCGCTTTCGGTTGCTTACACGATGTGGCCTTTGCCAACACCACGCACTTTGCAGCCGAGACCTTTGTATTTATTGATAGTTACATCATCCAGGAAGTTCGAGCAATCGATGATGAGCGGACGGGTCTTACACATATCCACTACTTCCTTGGGTTGCAGGTTTTTATATTGATCGTGACCCACGGCGAAGATGACTACTTCGCTGCCTTCGAGGATGCCGGGGAGATCTTTTTCCACCGTTACTTCTTCCAGCTCATCCCAGTGTTCAACATAGGGATCGTGAGCGCGAACGTGGGCCAGTTCCTTACGCAGGAATTCCACCAGGGTCTTGGAGGGGCTGTGACGGGTATCACCCACGTTTTCCAGATAAGAAACACCCAACAAAGTGATGCGCAGGTTTTTCAGTTCTGGGATATCGCGTTTGATGAGTTCGATGGTGTGCAGGGGCATAGTATCGTTGATATTCACGCTGTTAATCGCCATGGAAAGCATTCCCGGCACTTCAAAGAGGGCTCCCATTGCCCAATTTGCCAATACGGGATCTTTGGTGAGACAGTAGCCGCCAACGCCCAGGGAAGGACGCAGAAGGTTGTCATGAGTGCCTTTGCGTTTGCGGATGGCATCGCGAACCTTGAAGATGTCCACGCCGATCTGTTCGGCAAAACGCGCCCATTCCAGCGTAAGGGCAATATTGGTGGCGCGATAACTGTTCTCCATGGTTTTAGAGAGCTCGCTGGCGTTGGTGCTATCCAACTGAGTAAGGGGATAGTTTTCTACATCCAGCACGTTGCTGAGGAATTCCCGACAAAGCTCGATGCTTTTAGGGTTTACTCCAGAGAAAACTCTCCAGAAATCGCGAATTGAGGATACATATTTGCTACCCGGCATTACGCGTTCATAGGAGTGGGCAACCAGGGGCGGATTTTGGTTGATATCGATGCCGCGTTTGGTGAATTCTTCTTCCAGGATTGGTTTCACTACTTTTTCACAAGTTCCCGGAGGCACGGTAGTTTCTACCAATACCAGGCATTCAGGATTGATGTGTTGACCCAGCATGCGGATGCCATCGCGGAAAGCGGTGATATCGCAATAGCCCTTCTCTGCTTCGCCAAAAGCAGGTTTGGTGGCGTCCAACTGGATATCTACCACCACCACATCCACCATGCTATAAACGCTGTCTTCGCTGGTGGCGCGGAAATTCTTCTTTTCCACCACGGTGCGATGGAAGATCTGGGGTACTTCGGGATCTGATGAGCTTACCGGCGGCACTCCGGTATTGATAACCGGCACCTTCCAAAAAGAGCGCTTGGAGGCGCGTTGGTGGCCGTGGACATAATATATGGGATTGCCGTCTTTATCGGTGGCGTCTGCCACTACTGATGCCATTACACAACCTACGAATCCCAGGCCTTGGACAGCAACTATCTTTCTGCCTTTAGCCCGCTGTTCTTTGGTGATTTCTAACAAAAGTTTACGTTCCTGCTCATTTTCCTGTTCGGTGGGAAGAGGATACTCTTTGCCATCGGGAGCAATAGATACTTTTAACATATTCCCGTTCTCCTTGAGGGGTTTATTTCAGCTTTGCACTTAAACTTTTCAGATCAAACATGCTGTCAAGTGTTTCCTGCCTTTCAGAGCTGTGTTTTGGCAGGAATTGTATGATTTTATCAACTTCATCATGCCGGGCAGCTACTGGCAAGGCTCGCTATACCGGCGTATTACCGTTACAAAGTCTTTTGTGAAACCTCTTACTTTTCTGAAAGCGAGCTTTTTTTCGCGCTTATCTTATTACCGCGTTTAGCTGACGGCGCAGGATTTTGCCGCCCGATTCCGGTTGAGATTCCCACAAAATGAAATATAAGCCGCGAGGGGCATATCTTCCGCCAGAGGATCTTCCATCCCAACAGACTATGCCTCTTTGCTCTATCGGCTGGTTATCCGCCAATGTGGCAATCAATCTGCCCTGAAGATCGTAGATCCTGCAATTCACCCGGTTTGAGGCTTCAAAAAGTTTGTAGCTGATGGAGATCTTCTCTCCCAGTTTGGGGGAGCAAGGAGAGCCCAAGACCTTCAATTGCTCAGCTTGCTCTGGCAGATCTTGCAGATGGGCATCGTTTGCCATAGTGGGATTTGCCGTAGCCCATTTCCAGAGGGCATCTCCATCCACCATATGCTTTTGGAATGCTTTGTCGCTGATTGCCGCAGGGTAGGAAAGCGAATCGATGAGCCCGATGCTATCGTAGAGCAGCAAAGTATCGCCATTGTTATTCAGCGCGGTCCAGCCCTCGCTTTCAACTACCAGTGCCGGAAGGGCGTCCGGATAATGGCTCAGAAAGCTTTCTTTGTTACTACAAACCACAAAGTGCGCTGGTATCGGGGGCAGACTGAAGCGGATGAATCCTCCCCCCTCGTCGCGGAGCAAAAAGTCTTCACGGGAAGCGGAACCCAGGCGGCTCAGCTCAATCCACTCCTGGTCTCCCGGCAAGGGAGCGGGAAAGATCTCGCTGAATTGAGGTGCAGAGGAGCTTTCACCCTGGGGGCTGAAATAGCGGAGGTTGTTTTCCAGATTGCAATCCCCCCAAAGCTCCAGATTCAGATACAGAATCGGGGCATCTTCCGGCAGCAGGCATTCGATTCGGAGGCTATCCTGAAAATCCAAGGGTTGGATATCTTCCTGAAAGATGAGTGTATCTGCATTGTATATGCTAAACTGCGCAGGATAGGGAGAGTCGAAGGGACCCGTATTTCTGATGCCCACGCTGAGGATACTGCCGGGTCCGGGATTATATACCCAGGGGTCGTAGATTTCGTAATCCGTATAAACGTGGTTTGCGGCATTTGGCGTGGGATTGCTCTCGGCGATAAAATCTTCAGCGCAGTAGTTTGTATCCCTGCCATCCATTGCCCGGGCAAGAGAATAGCCCTCTGCCACATCCGGTGCCAGAGAAGTGGCAACAAAGCCCCAGTCGTTGGTAATCAGATTAGTGTTTGGGCTGGCGTAGATCAGTGTATCCGTATAGCTGCTATCCGCATCCACAAAGCGGATTCCGTCGCTGGCAGATCCGCCATTTTGCAAGCTTAAAGATGTGTAGAAATGTGCATTTGGCACGTCGTTTTCCGCGATCAAGACAAAGCGTCCCGGCCGCAGAACATAGTAAGGAAACTGAAACACTCTTTCCCAGAAGGTCCCGCAACGGTAGATTTTACAGCCGCTGAGATCGATGGAATATTCTGTGGGATTGAAAAGTTCAATCCATTCTTTACCGCTATCCGCCCCATCGGGGTCGTAGCACACTTCATTAATCTGCACATTGGCATATAGGGCAAAGCCTGGCAGGTAAAGCGGCAGGACAAAAAACAGGGAGATCAGGAATCCAAATCTAAAACCAGGGCTTGGATATTCCATATATCTTCGGCATATTCCTGAATTGCCCGGTCGCTGGAAAACTTGCCGATGCGGGCGATATTCATGATGGCTTTTTTTACCCATTCATCCCTGTTTTTATACAGCAAATCCACTTTGGCAGAAGCTTCCACAAATGCGCGGAAATCTGCCAGATTCAGATACGGATCGCCATCTGAAAGCAGGGAATTGAAGATGGGTGCAAAGATGCCGGGCTCGTCCGGACACCAGCTGTCATCCAGCAAGGAATCCACCACTCGTTTGAGCTCGGGATCCTTTTCGTAATAATCCCGGGCTTTATAGCCAGAAGCTTTAAGACTGCTTACTTCGGTTGAGTTTAACCCAAAGATGAACATATTTTCTGCCCCGATCTCCTCTGCCATTTCCACATTTGCGCCGTCCAGCG
>CAZJJH010000025.1:0-11153 GCA_964546265.1 uncultured Candidatus Cloacimonadota bacterium | reverse complement strand
TCAACTGAGGTCTGATCTCGGCCGGATCACCATGATAATTGTAGATTTCCTGGCTTCCGATATTGGATGTAAGAATTATCACGCTATGGCGAAAATCCACCGTGCGGCCCTTACCGTCAGTGAGCCGTCCCTCATCCAATATCTGCAAGAGCAGGTTAAAAACATCCGCGTGCGCTTTTTCGATCTCGTCAAACAGAATTACAGAATATGGTCTTCTGCGGATCGCTTCTGTGAGGTATCCCCCTTCTTCATAGCCCACATAGCCGGGGGGCGCCCCGATCAAGCGGGCTACGGAGTGACGCTCCATAAATTCACTCATATCCAGTCGCAATAGCGCTTTTTCGGTGTCGAACAGATAGCTGGCAAGGGTCTTGGCGAGCTCTGTCTTACCCACTCCTGTAGGACCCAGAAAGATGAATGATCCGATCGGACGGTTCTCATCCGAAAGCCCGCTGCGACTACGTCGGATGGCATTTGCCAAAGCTACAATTCCTTCTTTCTGACCTACCACTCTCTGAGCCAGGACCTCTTCCAAATTGAGGAGTTTCTTCATCTCGCTGGCAGCAAGCTTGGAAACCGGGATCCCTGTCCATTTGGATACTACTTCTGCCACAATTTCTTCATCTACCTGCTCTTTCAACAGCTGAACACCATCACTTTTATTCTTCTGACGCAGCTCTTCCAATTCCCGTTCCTTGCCGGCAAGGCTGCCATAGCGGATTTGCGCGGTTTTTTCGTAATCTCCCTCGCGCTCGGCTTTTTCCGCTTCACTTCGCAAGCTGTCGATATCTTCTTTCAGCTGACGCATCTCCTCTATTCCTGCCTTTTCGTGTTCCCACTGCATTCTCATGCGCCTACGCTCTTCCTCCAGCTCTGCCAACTCTTCTTTGATCTTTTCCTGGCGAGATTTAGAGAGGGAATCTGTCTCTTTGGCCAAAGAAAGCCGTTCGATCTCCAATTGACGGATTCTGCGTTCAATTTCATCCAGCTCGGCGGGCATGGAATCTATCTCCAAACGCAATCTACTACAGGCTTCATCGATAAGGTCAATTGCCTTATCCGGCAAAAAACGATCTGATATATAGCGATCCGAAAGGCTTGCCGCTGCCACGATAGCATTATCTGTGATCTGCACACCATGATGCACTTCATACTTTTCTTTGATCCCTCGCAGGATAGAGATTGTGTCCTCCAAAGAAGGCTCTGCCACCAATACCGGCTGAAACCTGCGTTCCAACGCTGCGTCTTTTTCGATGTATTTGCGATATTCATCAATGGTGGTTGCTCCGATGCAATGCAGCGCACCTCGTGCCAGAGCCGGCTTCAGCATATTGGATGCATCCACGCTGCCTTCGGCACTTCCGGCGCCAACTACGGTGTGAATTTCATCGATGAAGAGAATGATCTGTCCATTGGATTTTTCCACTTCTCCCAAGACCGCCTTCAACCGCTCTTCAAACTCTCCGCGGAATTTCGCGCCGGCTACCAGCGATGCCATATCAAGCTCCAAAAGCTCTTTCCCTAAAAGGTTTTCGGGAACATCCCGCGCTACAATGCGCCGCGCCAAACCCTCGGCAATGGCAGTCTTTCCCACTCCCGGATCTCCGATCAGGATGGGGTTGTTCTTGCGCCGGCGTGAAAGAATCTGCATTGTGCGGCGAATCTCTTCATCGCGACCAATTACGGGATCCAGCTTTTCCGTCCGCGCCAGGCGGGTCAGATTGCGGGCATACTTTTCCATTGCCTGATATTTGGCTTCCGGGTTTTGATCCGTAACGCGCTGATTTCCCCGCACTTCCTTTAATGCGCTGAGCAGTTTTTCCGGGCTCAAACCCTGCCTTTTTAGCAAAAGGGCACTCTCACTCTTGCTACCTAATATCCCCAAAAGGATATGCTCTCCGCTGATGTAATCGTCACCCAGGCGGTCTGCCTCTTTTTCGGCTAAATGCAGGATATCCAGTAGCTCCTGAGAAATATATACCTGAGCCCCCTGCACCCGGGGCAATTTACGCAAAAGATCCTCCAGCTCTGCCGCCAGAGCCGGAGCATTGATCTCCAGCTTTGCTAAAATTGGGTGAATCAGGGCTTCCTTTTGCTCCAACATCGCTTTTAGCAGATGCAGATCTTTAATTTCCTGATGTCCGTTCTCGCTTGCCAGGTTTTGCGCCGCGCTAAGCAGCTCCTGCGATTTTATGGTTAAACGTTGCGTATTCATAAATTTACCTCCCAATACTGAAGACAAGATAATCGGCGGGAACTTGCTGTCAAGATATTTTTAGCAGTCTAATGCCTTGACTGCTAATTCCTGCTTTGCGCATCGATGCCTTTGAAGTCCAATACACTACATAGCAAAATGTTAAGCGTGGACAGGAGAAGTGTTTTGAACTCCAGCGTTGTAGGTGCTGCTTTTAGCTGCAGATTGTTTAATAACGCGCCTGGAAGACGCGTCTACAATCACGCTAACGCTCCCACCTTATTCCTGATGCATTGCCTCAATATCAGCGCACCTTTGTCGCCAGATCTTCGTGTCGCCACAGGATAATCCAGGGGCGAAATCCTGTTAAAGCCGGGCTGAAGCATCGGGAGAGAGATCGGGAAGAAAAGAATCCGGGCACAAAAAAAACGCTCCGCAGAGCGTCTATAGATCAATTTGGTCTAATCCTCGCGTTTTGTCCCTGTTTTTCTTCTGCCGCCTTGAGCTTTGCGGGGATGTGCTTTATCATTGTTAAATTTTCTGTTTCGGGGGGATTTTTGCGCTTTAGCGTTCCTTGCTTGGGGTGGCATAAACTGTTTTGCCTTGCTGAGTGGCATCTGCGAGACGGCGTGTTTTAGCACGTAGCGATCCAGGTTGTTTTTATTATTTTCCAGATATTCTTCCACCACGTCTGTAGCGCGGTTCCACATATCTTTCAGGAGCCAGCCCAAGGCTTGTTGCACGTCCCGCTGTCGATCCGTTTGCAAGGGTTCAATGAAGCGCAAAATATCTTCTGCCGGCAGGGCTTTTTTGAGCCAGATGAGCGAAACAACAGCAGCGCGGCGGGTCCATTTGCTGCGTGAATCTCTCCATGAAGCGTATGAACTGAGGTCCACCAGTTCCAGTTCGAAAAGAACCGGCAATATTTTGATGCCCAGCATATCCGCGTGAGCCCAGTTTTCCACCCCGGTGTCCAACCATTCTTTGATTTTTTCGCGCACATAGGGATCCAGGCGGGGGCGGTGTTTTTTGATCAACATGATGGCGAGACTGCCGAATTCATATTTTCCGGTTTGCAATAGATACAATCCGAAGTCGGCAATTTCTCTGGGGCTGAGGTCATATTCTTCCAGGATTCTGTCCCGCAGGATTTTGAGGTCATCGTCATCGATACCAAAGGCGTCGTAGCCTTCGGAGAAATTGCGCATATTGCGGATCGCTTTGATGGGATCTTCGCGATCGAAGCAAAACTGCTCTATCTTTCGGTATATTTCTTTGAATTTATCGTTTAATTTTTCCATATGAGGGCCTCTTTTCTTATCTAAATAGATTCCGTACATTCAGTATGTGGAGCAATCTTCATTCCAATCATGTAAAGTTTCAATCGTAGCCTTTGCCTTTACCATTTACCAGCACGTGGATGCGGTTGAACATCTGCCGCAGGCGATAGACCATTTGCTTATCGGGATTCAGTTGCGCCAGCATTTTTTTGAGGAAGGCATCCCAATTTGTAGTTTCGTGGCTGCTGAAATAGCCAATGGCGCCCAGTACATCCTTCATATAACAATAAATCTTTTCCAATTCCGCTCCATCCACTGCGGAAGGTTTGCGCGCCCCACCCTTTTCCATTTCGCGTTGGGCAAAGGAATTGATTTCGTATGTGGCAAGTGCTACTGCTTGCGCCAGATTGATGGAAGGAAATTCTGGGTTGGCAGAAAAGTGACAGCGCAAAGGACAAAGATCTGCTTCCTCATTTGTAAGCCCAAAGGTTTCTCTGCCAAAGACCAATCCGATCTTAAGATGTGGTATATCGTGCACATAGGCAGCCATCTGCATTGGGGAAAGATCTACGGGCTTGGTCTTGCCGATCCGGCGGGAAAAGGCTATCACCCGGTCCAGATCCTTTACCGCTTCTGCCAGAGAGGGGAAAATATGGGCATCTTCCAGGATGTGTTCGGAGTGCATTGCCAGATAAAAGTCGTTCTTTTGGGGGATAGAGCCCACAATGCGCAGATCAGTAAAGCAGAAATTGTTCATGATCCTTGCCACGGCGCCTACATTACCGGCATAAATCGGCTCGGTTAAGATGATGCTGAAACGGGAAAAATCAACGGGCATTGTTTTTTTTGCGAATATGCATTACGGAGCCGAGCTTATTGCCCATGCTCTGTACTTTTGGATTGCCATCCTTCTTCCAATCCCCGATTGTGCGTTGAGTAATGCCGATAAAATCGTTCCCGTTGTCCTTGCGGCTTTTCTGGGTAAAGATGTTTACCAGCTTTTTAAGGGTCTGCCAGATGGTGTTGAAGCGCACATCATCCGCATCCACCAGCCAGCGGCGCACGTTTGTGTAAGTCTGAATGGGACGCACTCTGCCTACTTGGGTAAGGATGTGGGAGATTTTTTTCTGCACTTCTTCGCTTTCGTCGTCCAGCAATCTGGAAATGAACATCAGCACAAATTGGGGGTGTTTGGCAGCGATACTTTCCATGCCGTGCATGCTAATCGCTCGCTTCTTTTCGTTGTCACTTTCTGCCCAGAGCGGCATATGCTCGCGCATGGCTTCCGGGAAACGTTTCCACAGTTCCATGCAGATGGTTTCACTTTCCCAAGGGACGGTTTCGAAGGTTTTTTCCAGGGTTTGGATGATGCGCTGGGGCTTGTCCTCGTATTTATAATAGAAATAGAATAAGCCGGTGGCGCGCAAACCGTAGATGAAATCACTCAAAAGATCGCCACAGATCTGATCCAGATTCCCTTTGCCTTTGTATGTTGCCAAACGTTTGCCCAGTTCTTCACGCACAAAGTAATTCGCGGTGTTGCCAAGTTCGTTTATTTGTTTTATCGCCAGTGTGTCTTTGCCCTTGTCCAGATTGCGAAAGATTTTTTCTACCTGGGCATCCAGAATTTTATAGTCGTCTATGTTCAGACGTCCTACTTCTTTGATCATATATAGTTCTCCAAGATTGGCATAAGCCAATCGTATTAGTAAAATTTTACAGTAAGTGCCTAAGCCGTATAGATACAGTATCTCGAGAGCACCAAATGTCTTGATTTCGTAACGTAAAGAATTCGCCAGTGAGGCTCGTGGATTGATATGTTACGTTATTCTTCAAGCAATTAAGCTATGGGATTTCTGTCAAGAAGTTTCTCGATAACAAAGAATTCTGGTTGACAAATAGACACAAGCTTAGTTAAGGTTCCTTAATAACGCTTTACTTTACGGGATGGATATTTGAACAAGGAGAGAAATCATAGCAATGAACTTGATCTCATTGAGATCGCTCGCATCGTCTTAAAAAACAGACGCCTTATAATTGCGATAGTGTCTGTCACTGCTATAGCGGCCATTGTGTATAGCATTCTGGCTCCCAAAATATGGAGATCCGAAGCCACTTTCTATGCTCTCAGTGAAAAAAAGTTGGAGCTTTCCGGATCAGATTCCACCTTGGGAAAACTAGCGCGGGACTTGTTGGAACAAAACGCTCAAAACGAAGCAATGACATCGGTTAACATCATGAATTCCAGAAGCTTTTCCGAGAAAGTGATTAAGCGCTTTAATCTGATAGAGTATTTCGAGCTGAGCGATTCAGACTCTCTTGCCAATATGGACGATGCTCTGAAACAGCTTAGCGGAATCGTAAATGTTGACTACAATGAGGATAACTTCCTCATCTTTCTGCAAGTAGAGAGTAAATCTAAAACCATGTCCAAAGACATTGCAGATTTTTACCTGAGCAATCTGGAAAACTATCTGCAACAGACAGCCAGGGTTCGGGGACGGCGAAACCGAGTGTTTCTGGAAAATCGGCTTTCGGAGCTGAGAGCCAGAATAGATGATCTGAACAACGCCATCAGCAGATATAAGACCGAAAAAAATGCCGTGGATATCGATATACAATCCCGGGAACTATTGGAGCAATATTCCGCGCTTCTGGCGAGCAAAATGAAGCTGGAAATAGAACTGGAATTGGCTAAATCATACTACGCCACAGATACTCCAATGATCAGAGATCTAGTTTCCCAAATTGACGTCTTGCAACAGCAGATATTGGAGCTGGAGCAATCTACGGATCCTTCTATCAACCGATTTCGCCTGGATCTGTCTCGCATACCTTCCCTGCAAGAAGGAATGAGCAAGCTGCAATTGGAACTGGACATATTGTTGGAAGTGCAGGAGTATATCCGCCCTCAGTACGAAAGTGCTGTTTTGGAAGAGCAGAAGAATATGCCCCATCTGGAGATATTGGATATGCCTCGTGAAGCAGGGCGCAGAATAAAGCCCCGCCGTGCTATGATCTGCATCGTGAGCACCTTGATGGCAGGCTTCTTCGCAATCTTTCTGGCAATTTGTAAGGAAACAATTTTTTCCCAGGCTGAACGGATTAAAGAGCTAAAAGATACTCTTCATGATTCGTAAAATCGTAAACTGGTCTTCAGCAAGCCTGGCGATTTTAAGCCTTGGTGCAGCATCTCTTGCCATCGGAATCGGCTTGCAAGCACAAAGCCCGGGATTCGTGGTAAGGGCGCTTGGTTTCATCGGCTTTTGGATCATATGGATTGCGCTGAAAGGGATCAATCTTCGCCGTTGCCTGATAATGGTAAGCTCTATGTATCTGCTGCCCTTTGAGTTTGCCCTATATTTTGCACTGGCATTACTGCTGCTGGTGATGGTGGCGGATATCAAACACAAAGATCAACGGCAGTTTCTAATTCCATATCCCATCAGTTTCCTGGTCTTGACAGTGTTTGGATTGATCTCTCTTTCCAGAAGCCATGTAGAGGGTTCCAGCCTATATTTTATCGCCTCCATCGTTATTCCTTTATTCAGTTTTCTGGTAATCGGCAATAGCAGGAAAGACAAGCCCGCTTTGGATATCTGGATGCGAGCTATCAGTATTGTGGCAATCATGGTAGCAATTTATGGAATCTATATAGCCCTGGCAAACCCGGGAAAGAGAATTGGATCCACATGGTCTAATGCTATGACCATCAACGGCTTTTATGCTCTGGCTTTCTTTTTCTGTCTGGCGCTTTTTTTCAAAACTCCATTTCTTGTGAAAAGAATCTTCTGGCTTTTTGCTGCTTGCATCATTTTTCTGGGTATGCTTTTTACATATACCCGCATGGCGATGCTGGCAATCGTATTTGGCATGTTGCTGATGATGTATAAAAACAAACGAATCCGCCTGTGGGGCATATTTGCAATTGCGCTGATCCCTCTCATCATTCCCAGCGCAATGCTGGATCGTGGTGAAACTAACTCCCTGATCGATATATCGATTTTCATTCGTTTCATAGCCTGGTATCATGCCGCTTCTGTAATTCTGGAAAATCCTGTTTTTGGCATCGGGTTCAGCACATGGAAAGAGATTTACCACGATATGGTTCCCCTGCCCGTTCTATATGCTCAGCATGCTCATAATGTATATATAAATCTGTTACTTGAGATTGGGTTTTTTGGCACTCTGGCATATCTGAATATAATCTTTAAGAGCCTTCGCAGGTATTATATCGAGGCAGTAAAACCGGGCGGAGATATGGTATCCTACAGCATTTGGGTAGGGATGCTCTCACTCTTGTTTTCCTGCCTTACCGACATCTTTATCCAGCAATACACGGTAAGCCTCTTATTCTGGATAACGCTGGCACTGATGGTGAAAGAAGGGAAAATGAATGGGGAATTAGCCGGGGAAACTGAGATCCTTCAGAAATAGATTCTGCCGAAACTTGTCCTGATAAGTGAGATTGATACACACGATATCTTCCTTATTATCGTCTATAGGCATTGTAAGCGCATAGATGGCATAAGCTTCCCTTGCATGAGCGCTAACGGGTCTGAAACTAATTACCTGCGGTAATATATAATACAGCAGATCCCCGTTCAGCTTTAGAAGAGCAGATTCAACAAATTCCGGCACATCGATAGATTTTAACACCACATTCAGAGAATCCGGCTTTAGCTCTTCATCCTTACTCTCCAAAAGGATGTAAAGAGTTCTGCTATAGGCATCGTGTTCTACGTATCTGATCCCCTTCAGCTCCACTTTGTCACTCGCTTCAGCAAAAACACGTCGGTAGGAAGCGTTCTGCCAATTGGCAAGAAAACCCGGAGCATATGGATCCTTTACTCCCAGATATCGTTTGTCGTAATAAGTAGCTACAGGTTTTGCCCAATTAGCACGGGTCAGGCTCTCGTGATAAGCTCGTGGGTTTACATTACAGGAATCTGACGGGCACTCTTCTAATTGCTTTAGGAAAAGCTGGTACTCTTGTTCTGCCCTGCTTGCCCACAAGTGATCTTGCGTAAGTCTATATACAAAAAAAGGCAAAATCACTAATATACAAAGCGCCAGGGATAGCGGTTTTGCAGAAAGCCTTAGCCTGAACAAAACCAGACTGATAATAATAACAAAACCTAAGAAAAGCATGCTCATCCTGGGCACATAGAAAGGGGCAAGCAGCAAGACAAAGATGGTTCCCAGCAGGCTTAGCGACATAAATAGCAAGCTGCGCCAATCAGACCTGAGGCTCCGGACAGAAATGCCTGCAATCCCAAACAAACCCAATAATAGAACAGGAAATGCGTTCACAAATGCCCTAAGCATGGGCATCAGGTTCTGCGGATTGAAGCCGATCCCTTTTATCTCTCCGATGCGGCTGGTTTCATAGAGCGCTCTTTCACTGTTTCCCGGGGCAAAATACAAGAAGGCAAAACCCAAGAGAATACCCACCATTCCAGAATAGTACCATGCCGGGTAAAATCTTGATTTACTAAGGAATTTCAGCAGTGCCAACAAACCCATTCCCAATAGAATTGCAGGTCCCGCCGGCTCATTTGTAGCCCCCGCGACAGCTCCCAACAGAAACATGGTAAGCGCCTGAGGGATTTTTGTGGAGATAGGATCATCTTCTTGAAGCAGCCTTCGCAAAGGGATTAGAAACACAAACACGATTAGCTGAGTCCAAACATAATTTATGCTGAATGCAGGATAATAAAGATTACGTTTGCCAAGGCTCACGGCAAGGTAATAAAGCATCGTGGCAAGCAGCCAGAAGGCTGGCCTCAAATCATGTCTGACACCGACAATCCAGGTGGAAAAAAGATAGCCGAGCAGAAGCACAGCTAAAGTGTTCAACAAATCAAACAGCCAGGGAGGTAATATTAAAAAGACTTGTAACAAAGCATGGGGGATGATTCTTCCGGTGAGGCTGTTATATAAGTTTTGAAGAGATTCAATGTAATCCTCAATACTTGTGATTTTCCGGTAATCTACTTCAGCCGGTTCAGCAAGGGCAAAACCGGGCTCAAACTTGAAGCTGTAGAGGTAATCATCTGCGCTAAGCCGGGTTTCTTTGTTGATCTGCCATACTTTGTAAAAGGATGCCAGTATCACCAGCAGACATAGCAAACTGAATATCCTTTTGACAAGTTGCATAACTACTTATAATCGCGGCGCAATTGCAGTTCTCTGTCCCGGGTATCTAAAGAAGGCTCTTTGTATTTACGCCCCCAGATGTTAAACTTGATCCTGATGATGTCCGCAAATACCCGGATGCTATCCCTTATTGTCCTGACTCTACTCTCGGCAGCAGGATATAGCTTGATGGGCAGTTCCACAATCTCAATCTGAAAAAGCCTGGCAATACTGAGGATTTCTACATCGAAAGCAAATCCACCCAAACGCTGGAGGCGGAAAACGGATTCCGCTACCTGGGCAGGAAACAGCTTAAAACCACACTGGGTGTCCTTCAATTCCAGGTTTAAGAGCAATCTGATGATCAGATTACCCAATCTGGAAACAAATACTCTTGAAGCAGATATCTCTTCGCGGGAAGCATCGGTTGCGGCATATTTGGAGCCAATAATCACGCGGCGCTCATCAGCAAGAGCCAAAAAGCTGTCCAGTTCGTTAATCCTGATCTGGTTATCTGCATCCATAAAAAGCCTGTACTCACCGTTTGCAAGTAACATTCCCTGCCTGACCGCCGCACCCTTTCCCATATTTTGGGGCAGAGACCACAAGTGAAATCCGCTCCGGGCGGCATATTTTTGTTTTAACAGCTCCACAGTGCGATCCGTACTACCATCATCTATGACCAATACTTCATGGGAATACTCTTGTTTTTCCAACCAGCCAAATACACTTTCGAGGGTAAGGATTATTCTATCTTGTTCGTTGTAGGCGGGAATAATTACGCTCAGAAAGCACCGGTTCTCTTTGTTAAAAGCAGAAAGCGGAGCCAGGCTGGAAAGATTGTAATCCGCCAGAGTCCAGTGTCGGATTATCATGAAATTCCAGAACATCACGATAACCGCCACTATCATTTTACATAAAAGATGGTTATAACGCGTAATACTGGAGAATAAGCCTAAGTGTTCATAAAAAAGAGTCATCAACAAAAGAGTCCAGAGCAAACCGGACATGCTGGTGACAAAATATTTGGCATATTGCCGGAAGATGGCGGGGGAGAAATTGCGAAAAGTATAGTATTTGTTGAAGATAAAACTGGAGACGTTCCCGCACATAAAACCAATAATCACGGAAATCTTGATCGGGACATACAATGCTCGAAAGCTGATGTGCAATGCCAGCATATCGATGCCGGTTACGATAACTCCCACAATCACATATTTGATAAATTGGCGGATGGCCTGACGCTGTAACAGTGCTTTGACAAAATTCATCATATGATCCCTAAACACATCTGGAAAGGCTTCTCAGCCAGATTGCCATGTATGCAAATATCGGCACTCAATACTGTGGGAGCCTTGAGACCATCATATTGTGATCTGAGATAAAGGAAATGATTCAATGATTCTCCATAAACGTGTATTTTAAGTAATCCACCAAGACTATTCTTTACCATTCTGAAAGCACAAACGGAATTCTGCCATGCAATTTCCTGCTAAACACTTGTCAAGGGATTTTTCAGCATCCAGACTGCCGGGTAAATG
>CAZJJH010000024.1:0-11458 GCA_964546265.1 uncultured Candidatus Cloacimonadota bacterium | reverse complement strand
TCCGGCTTCGGGATCAGAGCAACTCAGTAGATCTGACGGATCCGGGCTGGACGATTGATAACATTCGGATTATTGGCGGGCAAGCTACGGCAAATGTGTGCGCCAGCAATGACCTGCCGCCGGTAAGCGTCTTGTATCCCAATTTCCCAAATCCCTTCAATCCCGAAACCACAATCCGGTTCTGTCTGGCAGAAGCCGGTGCTGTAAGCCTGGAGATATTCAACGTAAAAGGCCAGAAAGTGCGGAGCCTCACTAAAGGATGGCTTCAAGAGGGAGATCACTGCGTGCTGTTTGACGGCAAGGATTCACAGGGATCTAAGCTTGCTAGTGGAATGTATTTCTTGCGGTTGAAGACCGCAGGTGGGGAACAAATCCGTAAAATGCTACTGCTGAAGTAACAGACAAAGCCCTGCAATCCTGCAAACGCCGTCTTGTCAGATGCTCTGAAGCCCAGGCAGTAGCAAACACCTCGTTAATGCCAGCTTGACTCAGGTCCGGGGGAGAATGCTTTATGGGGGCTATTTTCATTGACATAATCTAAGTTTTAAAAATAGTGGAAAAACTAAGCTAACTATAATAAGAATAATAGATTAAGATCCCTGGAGGAATTATGAAAACTGGCGGATGCCGCTATGGAACTCATCGTGTGAAAGAACCAAAGGGTGTATTACCCCAGCCAGCTCGTGTTTTAGATAACGACATGAGCGAGATTTGGGACAACGAGCTTTTGATAGACGTGATCAGATTGAATGTGGACAGTGCGTCCTTTCATCAGATCAAAAACAAGCTTGTGGCCCAGGGTCACACAGATCTCGATAAAGCTTTTGCAGAACATGCCGTAGATCTTACCAACCGCACCGGAAAGCATAAGAATGAGGATACTGGCAGTGGTGGAATGCTCATTGGAAGAGTGGCGCAGATTGGTCCAAATTTCGAGATGAAGGACAAGATTGCCGTGGGCGACAAGGTCGCCAGTTTGGTATCTCTTTCTCTTACTCCTTTGAAAATCAACAAGGTAAAGAAAGTTTTGCTGGACAAGGATCAAGTGGAAATCGAAGGTCAGGCGATTCTGTTTTCCAGCGGAATATATGCGAAACTGCCGGACGATTTGGACGAAAACCTTGCTCTTTCCGTGCTGGATGTAGCCGGAGCCCCCGCTCAGGTAGAGCGCCTGGTAAAGCCGGGAGATAACGTAGTAATCATCGGCGCAAACGGAAAGAGCGGAATCCTGTGCAACGCTGTAGCAAAAGAGCGTGCCGGCGTTTCCGGGAAAGTGATCGGCATAGTTCGCAATCCAGATTACATCGCTACTTGTAAAGAAACAGGTTGCCACGAAGTAATTATTGCCAATGCCACCGATGCCATCACAATCCAGAAGGAAGTTTCCCGCATCACTGATGGCAAAATGGCTGATGTGGTGATAAATGTAGTGAATATCGAAGATACCGAATTGCCTACTATCATGGCTGCAAAAGACCGCGGTCTGGTATATTTCTTCTCAATGGCTACGTCTTTTACAAAAGCCGCTTTGGGTGCCGAAGGGATCGGCGCTGACGTGGATATGATTCTGGGCAATGGTTATGCTCATAATCATGCCGCTATCTCGCTGGATCTTTTGCGCAGAAATCCCACACTAATGAAACTCTTTTTAGAGCGTTACACGGACTAATCTCAGAGGTGCATAATGAACGTAATTGATATCCGCACAATCGCCACTGATGAACAGTGGAACGATTGGCACTGGCAGCTTAAAAACCGCATTACTGATGCTGATGAGCTGCGCAAGTACATCACCTTGCTTCCAGAGGAAGAAGCGTTGTTTGCCAAAAAGGAGTTTTCATTCCGCATGGCGATCACACCTTACTATCTTTCTCTGATAGACCATACAAATCCCAATGATCCTGTTAGAATGCAGGCCATTCCCAGAGTTTACGAAAGCGAAGTGAATACATCGGACATGGCAGATCCTCTGCATGAAGACGCTGATGCACCGGTACCCGGTATGACACATCGTTATCCGGATCGGGTACTATTGTTGCTTACTGACCAATGTGCCATGTATTGCCGCCATTGCACGCGGCGCAGGAAAGCCGGGGAACACGATGCTCCGATGCCCAAAGCAAACGTGGACAAAGCAATAGAGTATATCCGCGAGCACAAGGAGATCCGGGATGTGATCCTTTCCGGCGGCGATCCTCTTACTCTGGGTGATGAGCGTTTAGACGAGATTTTACATCAGATCAGCCTGATCGACCACGTGGATATAGTTCGCCTGGGCACCAGAACTCCAGTTGTTCTGCCGATGCGGATAACCGATTCGCTACTGGCCGTGCTGAAGAAATATCCCTTTGTATGGCTGAATACGCATTACAACCATCCTCAAGAGCTTAGCGAAACAGCTGCTGAAGCGCTGGCCCGTCTGGCGACCGCTGGCCTTCCGCTTGGCAATCAATCCGTTTTGCTGAAGGGCATAAACGACCACGTGGATGTAATGAAATCTCTGGTACACAAGCTAGTGCGAAACAGAGTACGCCCATATTATATTTACCAATGTGACCTTTCCGAAGGAATCGGCCATTTCCGCACCCCAATCTCCCGGGGAATCGAGATTATTGAATCCCTAAGGGGGCACACCAGCGGACTTTGCGTACCCACCTTCGTAGTAGATGCTCCAGGTGGTGGCGGAAAGATCCCCGTTATGCCAAATTACATCATTTCACAGATGCCCGGAAGAGTAATTTTGCGCAATTATGAAGGCTTTATCACCAGCTATACCGAGCCTGAATTTGCTGCACTGGATGACGCAAAATACCGGGACCTCTGTCCCGCCGAGCGCGAAAGCAACGAGGGCGTGATGAGCTTACTGAAAGGCAAGCATGTATCGATCGGGCCCGCCGAAACCAGACGTAATAAGCGTCGTAAACACGAAGCGTAATAAGCATGAAAGAATTGATTTCCACCGGGGCTATCAAAAACATAGCCTTGGTGGGAATCAGCAAAAATGCCGGGAAAACCTCCGTTCTGAATACAATTCTGCAGTCTTATCCCCGGATAAATTGGGCTGTAATGAGCACCGGGATCGATGGCGAAACAGAAGATCGCGTGTATAAAACCCCCAAACCCCCGCTCCATCTTAGCAAGGGTACATTATTTTGTTGTGACGCTCTTGCTGCCGATATTCATGGCAGTGCCATCAGCATCCTGCACGCTTCCAGCTCAGGCGGCAGAACTCTTTATATAGCCCGCGCCGAAATCCCCCTTGACACCTGTATTACAGGGCCCTCCGCGCTTAGCCGACAGAAGGCAACGATAGCCATGATGCACTCCCTGGGTGCGCAGAAGGTATTGGTAGATGGGTCTTTGGATCGCAAGTCCATAGCCCTGGAGGATTCAATCGATGCGTTGATATTGGCGGTTGGAGCCAGCTATGGCAAGAGCGATTCTATAATCAATGAGATCTCTCGCCTGCTTGCCTTGAGGGATATTCCTAAAGTTAACAAACGGGCATACACCCGGCGAAGATTAACCGGAGCAGACAGTATTTTGCTAAAACGCGGAAACAGGTGGCGGGATACTGGCTATCGCAGCTTGATAATGCATGAAGATAAGCTCTCCGAGCTTTTAGGCGATGCCGTAAGCGCAGTGTATATACCCACCTCTATTACCGAGCGCAGCTTTGAGAAATTGTTCAGCCGTACTCAATACAAAGATTTGCAGATAATTGTGCGTCATCCGGAGTGCTTGAAATTGAGCTTATCTCAGCTGAAAAAGTTACAATCAAATACATCGGTATCATGCCTTATTCCCTTCAAAATAAAGGCATTTACCCTAAATTCTTCTGCAATTGGCGCGGATCTGGTATATGCCGAAGAGTTCAGAGACAAAATCCGTAGCGCTTTTCCCAATGAACATTTCCTGGATATCATGGAGATTTAAATGAATAAAGATCGGGATATTCTCACCGCAAAAACGGTCAACCTTGGCTTGTTCAGCAATGTAATTCTGGCAGTTCTGAAGACCGCTATCGGTATCTTGGGACACAGCCCTGCGGTATTAGCAGATGGGATAAATTCCAGCTCTGATGTAGTGTATTACATAGCGGTGAAGATATTCATGAAGCAGGCAAAAAAGCCGGCTGATAAAGAACATCCTTATGGTCACAGACAATTGGAATCCATTTCCGCGATAGTAGTGGGAGCTTTTATTCTGACTACGGGGATTACCATCTTTTGGGAAAGCCTAAACAAGGTATATGAACTGCTTACCGGTGTGGATCCGGGCAGATACGCCTCAAGCTGGGCGCTTGTGATTGCGCTTAGCACTTTTATCGTGAAGTTATGGCTGTATTATTATACCAAACAAACGGTTAAACGGACTCATAACCCCACCCTTAAGGCTTTGGCGAATGACCATTTGAACGATATCATGGCATCTGTGGCAGTGGTATTTGGAGTAGTGCTGGGGCGCCTTGGTTATTTCTGGATGGATCCAGCAGCAGGAGCCATTGTAGCTGTCTATATAGTAAAAACCGGGATCGAGATTATCATGGATTCTTCTGCCGAATTGATGGATCACGTGCCGGATGATGATTTTGGCAGAGAGCTACGCGATGTTACGATGCTGGTAGAAGGGGTAAAAGGCATTGAAGAACTGGGCATTCACCGGTTTGGACCTTATTACACTTTGAGTATGACGATCAGCGTGGCGGGAGATATCTCCATAGACGAAGGACACGATATCTCGCACAATGTAGAACGGAATCTTTTGGAACACTTCGATAACGGTTTACGCAAAGTACACATCCACTATCATCCCTTTGCAGGAGAAACTTTTATAAAAAAAGGAGTAAATACATTATGACGATAGGGAAACGCGCCTTACTAACCCTGATAATTCTGCTACTGGCAATATTTAGCCTTTCTTCTCTATTTGAATCCGGGAGCAACGCTCAATATGAGGAAGTAGAAGAATTTAGCGAGATTGTGGATCCCTGGATCACCCAGACCATTCCCCCCGGAGGCTCCATTTTCTCTGTTCTGGCAAAATTGGATTTGCCCGGTACCGAGATCGGTATGGTATCCTATCGCTTTGGCGACTATATAGATGTGACCACAATTCAACCGGGAGATACCTTGCGGGTAATTCTGAATGAGGATGGCAGCAAAATCGCTAAAATGATGTTTGTGCAAGAGCCCACCCTAAGGCACCATTTTGAGGCAATTGGCGATTCCCTGGCATACTCTGTGGAAGCCTTACCGGTGCAAAAGCGTCTGCGCCTGGTTGATGGAATTCTTTCCAGCACTCTGGATGCTGCGTTACTTTCTTCAGGATTATCCCCAGCGGATAAACAGAATATCAACAATGGCCTGGAGGGTGAGATTGATTTTCAGCGTGATGCCCGTAAGGGAGACAAATTCCAAGTATTTATCGAGGAACGCATCTTTGAGGGTAAACCTCTTTCCCGGGCAAAGATCCTCTATGTGAATTATGATGGACGGCGAACCGGCTTTCACGAGCTATACCGTTACGAACAGGATGACGAGAAATCTGTGCTGAACGGTCTCTATAACAAAGAGGGTAAGAGCAACAATGCCAGCGGGGTAGGATATCCGCTCTCCAGCATCCACGTAAGCTCTTCATTTGGGAAACGGCTGGATCCCTTCACCGGCAGATGGGCGAACCATCAGGGCGTAGATTACCGTGCCCGCAGCGGGACCCCGGTCTATGCAGTAGCCAATGGTCAAGTAGTATCAGCGCGTTATAACGGCGGCTATGGTAATGAGGTAAGAATCAAACATTCCAGCGGAATGATTACTTTATATGCCCATCTTCTGGCTTACAGTGTGCGTAGCGGGCAAACCGTGAAGCGCGGACAGATTATAGGCAGAGTAGGTTCCACCGGCAGGTCCACCGGCGCGCATTTACATTTTGGCTTGATGAACAACGGAAGATACATCAATCCAAATCGATTACGCATGGTTGGCGCAGAACGCTTGAACAAAGAGCAAATGGCGGAATTTGAGAACCAAAAGAGCAGAATAAAGGCACTGATGCAAGCGCATTCCCAACCCCAGGTACCGGCATAAGCGGACTTTTTGCTAAACTTTGCCTTGCTATAAAGCTTCAGTACATTATAAAGAAACAGCCAGAGAAAAATCCTCCGGCTGTTTCTTTAAGTACAGTTTTTACCGCTCTTTATTCAGGCTTTCGGGAAGAAGGTTTTCTTTCAGGTCCTCTTGTGTAGCTCCCCGCATCACGAAGAGTTCCGGATAAAGTGAATTGTAATACAGAGCCGTAAGGCTGCCATCCATGGCATACATCACGTGCAGGGTACGGGTATCGGTCAAAAACCAAATTAATTGCTGAGTATCCTCATCAAAATGGTTTGTCTCTCCATGCATTCCGGATATTCGATCAATAACCATGTGATCGTTATCTTCTCCGTTTTCGGCATTGTATTTGATGAACCATCCTGCTACTTTTTTGCTTTTAGGTTCTACAAACACCAATACTGCCGATACATAAAGATTTATATCGCTATAATATTTCACGGCATCTTCTTCGCTGCCTTCGGCAAAGAAGCCTGCCTCTGCTAAAATGGCGTCCGCTTCTGCCAGGCTGATATCATATTCCAGATTGAACAGTCCTCGTTGTGCGCTCAAGCCGGCAAACATTGCCAGTGCCAAAGCTATCAGTATGATACGTTTCAATTTATCCACCTTTTTCAAAAAAAATCTCGTGTACAGCATATTTTAAGGCGCACAGACAGTCAACCTCAAAAATTTGTCATATCAGTAAAGCTGGCTTTTTCCAATCCTACTTGATCAGGGTGATGCGTCGGGTTATAGAGCCTTGCGCGGTTTTCAATCGCAGCAAATATACTCCAGCGCTCAGGTCTCCGGCATCCAGGCTGAGCTTATGGTTTCCCTTACTAAAATCCCTTTGCTCGATACTTTGCAGCTTTTGCCCGCGGATGTTGTAAACACAAACTTCTGCTGCACCTGCTTTGGGCAATTGAAAGCCAATCTCCAGGCTGTGATTGAAGGGATTTGGGAATGCGCTGAGAGTAGGCACAACGGGATTTTGAACTGCATCCTGGTTATCTATTGCCAAAAGATCCGAAATCATCTCCTGCAGTAAGTTCTGCACTCCCGCAGCTTCCATAAAATAAAGGGGAAAACCAAAAACGGTGAGATTGCCGCTGCTAAAAGCCAGGCTTCTATTTTCGGCATTTGCTCCCTCTGCCAGGGTTCCAGTGTATAGGGATCTGAAATCTCCCTCAAAACTACTGATCATCGGCAGCATCTCATTCCAAACTGGTGTAAGCTTGGTGGGATCAACCGTCAATTGTGGATAAACGCTACTTTCCGCGCTGATCAGGCAAGCCTGGTTATCGAAATAGAGGCTGATGCCCGGGCTGAATCTTTCCCAGAAAAGTGAAGTGATTGCGCTAGCGGTTTTCCAGCCAGAGATTATCAGCTTGCCGCCTCCGTAGATATAGCTGCTAAGTACGTCTTCAGCCTCAAAGATCCGGTTCATGGCGATGTCGTCATCGTGCCAGAACACCACTTTGTATTCTGCCAGATCATTCAGTGTGGGAATTCCCAAACTTTCCACATCCCAACCAACATAGTCAAAAGGTTCAAGGGGCAAATCGTAAAAAGCATCCACCATTGCATCATCCGGAGATATGCTGGAGCCATTTCCATCTCTGGTTTCGTCTATTACCAAGAGATTGTTTTCCAGGCTGAAAGCAATCGGCATGGCGCTTAAGCTTTCCGATTTCCGGCTATGGTATCCCGCTTCATCCACCGCAACAAGGTAGTAACTGTAGCTCTGATTGTTTTGCACTGTCTCATCCAGGTAGCTTAGCTCATATATGGGATCCGGGTTGATTTTTTGCCAGGAATCCTGGTTTTCCAGCCTGCGATAGATGTCGTAGGAAACTGCCGTAGAGAACGCGTTCCAGCTCAAGCGGACCATGCCGGAGGAGGGGAGGCATTCAGATAGCTCCGGATAGTTTTCACTCATGCTTTTTACCAGGGTCCAGTTGTTATAATTGGCAAATATCTCTTGTGGCATATCCGCGATTTCGAAGATATTCTGATAGCCTTGAGGATCCGCTTTTACTAACAGAGAATCTTCGCCGCTTACATAATTCAGCTTGAAGGGAATATCCAGATAGAATTCTGTGTCTGTGGGAGATACACTTCTCGCCGATATTTTAAGTTGATTGCTTTGTGGGCTCTGCCATACTTCATATTCGAGATGGGGAATGCCGCTGCCATGTATCCATTGCGCAAAGAACTGATCCAGATCCTGTGCGAAGATGTCTTCTGCCATAGCTTTGAATTCATCGGTCACAACATTTGCATCCCGGTATGTAGTGAACCATTCCTGCAGTAGCTGGAAAAAGAGCTGATCTCCCAATTTAAGACGCAGCATATGCAATACACTGGCGGCTTTTTCGTAAGAAGGCGGAGCAAAGTAATTCTGGAACGCCGGGTCGTATATGGTGGCAGGTCCATTGCTGTTTTCCCAGCTATTGTAATATTGGTGAAAACTGCTGTTTACATAGTCACAAGCAGCTTGCCATCCTTCGCTCTTATCCATCCAGAGGTGCTCAGAATATGTGGCAAAGCCTTCGGACAACCAGACGTCGTTGAAATCCAAAAAACTCACTGCATTACCATACCACTGATGTGCCAGTTCATGAGCTACTATCAATTCATATGTGGCATTGCCATCAATGATGAAGTTTCCCAGGGTGGTCATAGTTTGGTGTTCCATGGCACTGAAAGTGCTCATATTCACTGTGGCATTGCCATATTTTTCAAAAGGATATCTGCCGAAGATTGTGGAGAAATAATCTATCATAGCAGGGAGTTCAGCGAGATCATTTTGTGCGTTGATATACTGGCCCGGGCTTACGAAGTTCAATATCGGCAGTTCGCCCTGCAGGGCAGTTTGGGCGATCTCTTCGTAATTTCCTGCAGTGATGCATGCCAGATATGTGGTCATGGGGTGCTCTCCCCGCCAGGTAGTGGTTGCGCTGCCATCGCCATTATCTACAATGCTTTCTCTGAGCCCGTTGGCAGCCACTTTCCAATCGTTTCGCATAGTGATTATGAGGTCAATGATCGCTTTATCCCAAGGGTGATCGTAACATGGCCACCAAAAACGCGCTGCGTCCGGATCTGATACGGTAAAGATGCTGTTGGTTCGAAAATACATGCCTACGTTGTATGGCGTTCCCGAAAGTTGGGGATTACCGCTATAAAAAACCTGAGTACTGAAGGTCTCGCCATCGGCTATACTCAAGGGGATATTCAAAACTCCCCCGGCGTGGTTGAAGGCTACAGAAATTCCGTTTACCTTTACCTCGCTTACCTCTAAACCTTCCAATTCATAATTTATCTCTGTTAAGGCAGATTCCGCCAATACTTCCGCCAATACATTGCCGGAAATGTAATTGGGATTTTGGCTAACGCTAAGCGTGATGGTATATTTTTGCACATCAAATCCGGTAAGGCTATCAGCGCGATTTAAGATTTCGCGCTCAAGCGCTATCGGGCTAAATGCTTTGCGATTTTCTTTCAGAAATTGCCAGTCCTTTGCCACTAGAGGGCAGAAGAATAAAACCACAAGCAAGCTAATGTATATTTGTTTCACAGTATTCTCCATAAAGATGCTTTTTTCAATGTTATCCATGCAGTTTTTATTCCAGAAACGCGTCCGTCTTGGCTAATTTCTTCCTGATACTTCGGCGTAGCATCAAGCGGGTTTTGTCGCTGGATTGTCCTATGGGCACGGCACGATCCAACGATAAAAGCACGTTGAAGCTAATACGAAACATTCAGGCTGGAGTGAGAACCGGCGCTTATTCCTGGCTGAGATTGTAGTAAAAAGCGTTTGCAGAGAAGCGATTTATAAGAGTTTCTACAGCGAGGTTTGGGGGAATCTTGAGCGGAAAAAACTTGACAATTGCCGGCATGCGGATATTAACGGGTCTGTGACTTGATGGTGCTAATAGAGGTAATAGGGAATTCTTAAATGAAGCGGCCTCCGCCACTGTATGCAGCATGAAGGTTTGAGTTGTCACTGGGAAAATAATCCCGGGAAGGCAGCTCGGCGGGATGCGCTAAAGCATCCCAAACCGCTGTGAGCCAGGAAACCTGCCAGCAAGTATTATAACAAGGTCCACGGAGTGATGGGCTGAGTAAAAAATGGAAGTTCATCTCAAGTCACAAATATGAATACTCATGAGGTGAACGAATGGAACACACAGGAAGCTTTGAGTGCTATTTGAGGCGAAGGCGAGCAAAAATCTTGCTGTTGGGGCTATTGATACTCCTGGCAGTGCCTCTGGCAGCAAAGTATCAAACTCTGCACATCGTAAATAGCAAGATGAAAGCGCTTTCTCATGTTCGGGTGGTGGACAAAGAAGGCCCCAAGTATAGCGACGAAAATGGCAATGTGCTTGTTAATGCAGACAGCGATCTGATTCACTTATCACGCTTGGGTTACCAGGATCTGAAGATAGATTTGCGCCTGATTGAGGGTTCCACAGTAGTAATGGAAAAACAAGAGATACAGCATCCGGTAATAAGAGTAAGGGAACGTGAATATCGCAATGCTATCCCCGCTCTGGATGCTAAGTTGATCCATCCGGATACAAATTCATCTACTATGAGCAGTTCGGAGATGCTTCTTAATTTCAGCTCTTTTGCCAGCTCGGATAACAGGCTGGTGGGGGAACGTCAAACAATTTCTTTGTTGGGTTCGCTTTCCCGGCACACTTTGGTGATGCTGGATGGTGTGGCGATGAATACCGGGGGAGAGGCTTTTGACTTCAGCAAGATTCCCGTATCTCAGATCGAGCGGATTGAAATCATAAAAGGTAATGATTCAGCTTATGGGGGCTCAGCGGCAATGGGGGGGATTGTGAATATAGTTACCAAAGCCCCGCAAAGATCCGCTGTTGCAGAGCTTGGGTTGAAATCTCACTTTGCTTCCTATGACATGAGCGGCCAGGAATATCAGCTATCACTGATGCAGAAGGCACTTTCGCTGTTTGCGCAATATCGCCATTATTATGCAAGAAATGATTTCACCTATTACCCTTGGTGGGATTCAGATGTGGCATATACACGCAAACACAATTCCAAAACCAGCGACAACCTATATCTAAAAGCAAATTATGGTTCCAAGCGGCATCAGTTGGAATACAGGCTCAGCCAGGGCTCTTTCATCCGGCAATTGCCGGGTCCCACAAATTTTCTTGATTTGTATGACGATTCCAAAATGAGCGGTACAAACTGGTACCATAGCCTGATGCACAACTGGCAATATAAAGTGTTTACAAATGAAATTCGAGCCTTTCATAATCGGGATTTCAGCACGTTCAAGAATCTTGCTTCCAGTAACCCCGCGAATCCCAATAAATATAGCCAGGAGC
>CAZJJH010000023.1:0-11476 GCA_964546265.1 uncultured Candidatus Cloacimonadota bacterium | reverse complement strand
AGCTGTATCTTGGCATTGATATTGGTGCCTCCGGCTTTAAGTATGGCATTGGAAATAGTAAATATGGTTTACAGCACTTCTCCACGCTTGCCATTACAGAAAAAAGTACGGATGCATTCAAACAAATAAACCGGCGCATTCTTGCCGAGGCATCCGCTTGGGATATCGCGGGGATCGGAATTGGATGCCCCGGAACCATTATGCAACCGGAAGGAAAGATTCTGGGCAAAAACCCGAATATTGCCTTCTTAAGCGGAATATCCCCCGCTGAGCTATTGCCGGAAGATCTCGATATCCCGGTGTTTGTGGATAACGACGCCAACCTGATGGCGCTGGCAGAAGCGAGCCTCAAGGATTGCGCCCTGTGCGTGGGGATCACCATTGGCAGCGGCATTGGCTGCGGGATAGTGATTAATGGCGATATCTTTCATGGGGCCCATGGCTTTGCCGCTGAGTTTGGACACAGCATTGTGTATCCCGGCGGGGAGCTTTGCTCTTGTGGACAGAGAGGATGCGTAGAGGCGTATAGCTCTGTAGATGGGATCCGCCGCAGATTGCAGGATCTGGGCTCTCGCTATGCGGGCATGGCATTGCCAAATATGATCCGGTTGCGCAAGCGGATTCCCGAGCTGGACAGCGTGATATCTCAAGGAGAAGAAGCGCTTAGCCTTGGCCTGGCAAATCTTTGCGCAATATTGGATCCGGATGTTTTGATTCTGGGAGGCGGCGCAATGGATTTGGGACTATACAACCCTACGCGCATTGAGCAACGGATTAAGGGCCTGATCCCGCAGGCCATTGCCGAAGATCTCAGCTGCACTATTGCAGGGTTTGGAAATCGCGCCGGAGTGGCTGGCGGCATCTTGCTCTGTGAAAGAAAGCTATTAACGGAATAATAATTGCATGTAACAAATACCAGTATATAAATGTGAGGATGATATGAAGACGAGAACTCTGTTTTTATTCGCTATGATGCTGCTTTTCAGCATGGCTCTCAGTGCCCAAAAATCTGAGGAATTGCTAAATTTTGAGATAGATCCCAATCCTATGGGGGATGTATGCAAGATCTTTCTTGAGTTCAGTGGAGAAACCGCTATTACGCTTCAGATAGAAAGCATTGAAGGCGAAGTAGTAAAAACTATTTTCAGCGGTCCTGTTTATAAAACTGCCACTTTCAAGTGGGAGCGCGACGATGCCCAGGGCAATTGGGTTCCTGCCGGCAGATACAATGTGGTAGTAAACTATCAAAGCAGATATACCTCCACAAAGAAGACCCTTATCCTGAAGTAGCACTCCCGATTTTAAAGTATACTATGACAAAAAAACACGGAAAAAAGTCCGCCATGGGCTTTTTTTTGTTTTTTGCCATTACCTTGCGTGAGGCATTCCGCATTCGCTCGAACCGTCACGTAAGCTCGATGGTAATTCTGCGGCAGATTCTTTTCACCGGCTACGAGGCCTTGCCGCTCATCAGTTTTCTGGCTTTAGCAATCGGCGGATTGGTCATTTTGCAGGGCACCAATCTTCTTTCCGGGTTTGGGCAGGGAATCTGGGTGCATGTGGTTTTGGTAACGGTAGTGGTAAATGAGCTTTCCGGAATTCTGACCGCCTTGGTGGTCGTAGCGCGCAGCGGCACGGCAATAGCCACAGAACTGGGCAATATGAAGGTTCGCCGGGAGATTGACCTCATAGAATCTTTCGGGATATCCCCCATTGGCTATCTGGTATTGTCCCGCATCATCGGAGTTGTGGTGGCGATGGTGATTCTGGTGCTGTATTTCAATTTTGTAGCCGTATTGGGAGGCTGGTTATTTTCCCGCATGTTCAACCACTTGGAGTTTCAGGCTTTCATGAGGGATTTTCTTTCAGTTCTGAAACTTTCGCATGTGTTATCCAGCCTTATAAAATCTATCGTCTTTGGGTTGATAGTATCTACTTTTTCTGCGTATCAGGGCATGAGCGTAGAGCATGCCAGCACCGAAGTTCCCCAGCGTACAATTCGCGCTGTGGTGAGCTCGATCTTTGCTGTGATTTTAGCGGATATGCTGATCACCTGGCTATTCTGGATCTTCCGATGAGAATAGAATTTCACTCTGTAGTAAGCAAAAACGGTCTGCAGGATCTCTCTTTGGAACTGGACGTCAAGGGAGTTCTTTTACTGATAGACCCCAGCGAAAATCTTTCCCGCGCTATTTTAAACGCGATAGTGGGTCTGGATGAGATCTACTCCGGCGAAATACTTATCAATTCCACTCCCTTGGAGGATTATCTGAACAGGGGGCAACAGATTCGCCATTTTGGCTATGTCTTCGACGAAGGAATAATGCTTTCCAATCTTTCTTTAAAAGAGAATCTGATGTTACCGCTAAGATGGATAAACCCAAATCTGGATGAAGAAGAGTCGAATGCACTGATAGATTCCTGGATCCGAACTTTTGGGATGAATTTCGATCTTGACCAGCGCCCCGTAATGTATCACGCTGGAGAACTTAAAATGCTCAGCTTCATCCGTACCCTGTTGATTGCCCCCAAATTGCTCTTGATAGACGATCCCTATTATATGTTAAACAAACCAGAAAGAGAAAGCTTGTTCAGGATCCTAAAGCAAATCCGGGCATCCTACCCAATGCTGATTGCCAGTCTGGACGATGACTTTGCAGAGGGCTTTGCCGATACGATCATAGACTTGGGTAGCTACCAAAACAAATACCGGAAAGATTGACCTGATAATGGGGAAGACGCCACTCCGGCAATCCTCCCCCAAGCATATTGTCTCTGGTTTAGAATCTTCTATACAGCGATGCCACATTTCCGATCAGAGAAAGATCGCTGTGATCCTCAGGCTTTACCAGAATGGGCTTATACTCTTCGTTAATGGGCAGTAATACCACTGTCTGAGTCTTACTATCCAGAGTCATCATTTTGAGCGTTATAGCTCCATCGATGCGAACTGCACAGATCTTGCCGGAAAGCTTCTCCCAATCGCTACATTGGTTTATTACCACGATGTCATCGTGATGCAAAGAGGGCTCCATGCTGTGTCCGTTTACCCTCAGGCTGATGAAATTGCCGGGATTTCCCTTGATCTGCCCTCGCCGAATCGAGATCGTATCAGCATGGGGCAAACTGCTTTCCACTGGAGGTCCGGCGGCAATCTCGCCTTGAATCGGAATATCTATCACGGAAGAATCCACCAAGTCTATCTTGGCTTTGGCGATCTCCTCCAGACTCTTATTGAGCATGGATTGTAAAGTTTCCCAACCTTTGGTCTTGCTCTCTGCAATGCCTTCTCGACTCTCGGAGAACATAGTGCCGCTGCCGGTGATGAGCCAATGAAGATCAACGCCATATATTTTCCATAGCTGACGCATGTTTTCGATAGAAGGATTGATCTTTCCGCTTTCTATCTGCGAAATGGCAGAAGCATTCAAGCCAAGATCGTTTGCTACGTCAATCTGACGTTTCTTCAGGGTCTTACGCAAATCACGAAATCTCTCTCCAATCATTGCCTCACTCCTATAGGGTTAATAATTTTTAAGTATTATGAAGCTACTGTGTGAGCAGGGCTTATCTTGTCAAGAAAAATCTTTAATGTTACTATTGTTATGCTAAGGTGATTGCGTCGGAATTCTTTGCCTGGTATATCGGTTTTGAACCCGCTATGGACTCGTGTACCGGTTTTATAACTTCAGCAATTTACCGCTTAGCAGCTTGTCGCCCTGACGGAAGCGATAAAAATAAATTCCGCTGGGACAATTGATCTTGCCTTCATCCGTGCCATTCCAGCTAAAATCCGGACAGCGCCTGATCAATTGCCCTTTCAGGTTATAGATCTTTAGTTCAGCGTCTGCTTTGATCTCAGCTCCGCTCAATTCGAAATGGCAAAGGTCGGTGAAGGGGTTTGGCTTTACTTGCAATACGAGATTATCCGGGACAAGGTGAGGGTCGTCCACCGCGATTGCAGGAGAGAGGGTCACCGGAATTTCCAGCCAGGCGTCGTTGAACACAAGGCGGAAATGGCTTTGTATATCCTCTCTAAGCGGAATTTGGTGGTTGAAATGCATGGTCATACTACTTAGTTCAGCCAGGCTTGCCGGCAGCGGCGGATCTATCTGCCACTGAGCTGGTTCCAGTCCTTCTCCAAAGATGATATCCTCAAGTTGAAGAGCGTTATCATAAAGGCTGATGATCTCGATGCTCTGTTCCCCGCCAGCCTGAATTTCCAAGGCGGTGGGCAGGCTCAGGAGCCTCAACTGACGATATAGATTTACCACTGCGCCTTCTACCACACTTAAACCATAGGGAATGCCTTCGGGCAGATTGTACCAGGCGTTATACTGTCCACCCCAGCCAAAATTTAAGTGAAACATATTCTGTTGGGAGCTGTCGTAACCATCCACAACCACATTGTGCCCGGCATCCCAAGAGGGAGTTACCACTGCCAGATGAACCGGAAACCCTTCCATGATATTGCTTGCCATTGCAGTGTAGATATCATCGTCATCTTCGTCCATCAAGGTGGCAAGGGGAAAACCAAAACGCAAATAGGCGTTATAAGCCTGATCCACGGCAAAGGTGCCGGAGGCCTGAGAACTATAAACCTGTTTCAGCGCAGTTCCACAGGCAAAAATAAGGGCCGCGCTTTGGGAATAACTGAGTTGATTATTATAGCGGAAGGCTTCGTCAATATCGTTCAAATAAGTGTTTAACTCTACAAAGGAGGGAAAATCCAATTCTTCATGATCGTCATCAATCATATAGCTGCGTCCGGAGTAATTGTGATAGTAGTCGTCATCATCACCCAGCTGAATAGAGTGAGTCGTTTGCAAGTAGTTAAGAATCTGACCCATGGCGATGGCGGGGCAACCGGCAATGCTCCGGCTATTGGAGACAGGATCCATGGGGCACATCTGGTTGTAGGGGGCATTCTGGCTCCAGTTTGTACTCAACAAATATTCATTTCGCAGGCTTATCTCGCTGCTGTTGCGCTGCAATTCCTGCCAACAAAGCCGATTTTGAACAGCATTGGGTAAAATATCCATTCTGGTGGAAAGATCCGCTTGCAAAAGGTCTTTGATCAGGCTATTGCCCTGGGCATCGTAAAAATCGGAATCAAGAGAATAAGCCATCAAGGGACTGAGTTCCTCATGGGCTGAAAGAACAAGATATCCGCAGGGCTTGAGCAAATAGACATATGCCAGCGGTTCATCAAGCGCATCTATGCTCTCTTCTTGAGAGATATTAAGATCAATCCTCTGTGCTTTGAGAATCCTTTCTGCAAGTAGGCGAGCATGCGGGGCGGAAACTAATGTTGCCTGCAAATAACAGCAGATCAGCACTATACCTGATATTAACAGTTTTTTCATATTTGCCTCATTTATAGCGTTTATTGATTATGCATCTATGGTGGGGCAATATCTGCATGGCGGCAGAGATGTCAAGAGGAATGATTCCTGTTCTGGTTTTCCCATTGCGATACAACGTAGCGATGTTACTAATCTAAAGTGTAAGCGATGTTATATTCAAACAATTTCAAGAAAGATCCCCGTACGCCTATTCTCAAATGGGCGCTACGGCGAGCGCCCCTACACACAACGTTTTCTGAAGATCTCGTGAGTTTGCCAGCCCAAGCTTGGCAGAGGCGATGGAGTCGCCAGAGTGTAGAAGCGGCATCTTGCCGCTTGGTAAGTCAAACAGCAAGAAGCAACAAGGATTGCATGAAGTCCAAAGAGCCCCGTAACAAGTGGTCAGTTCAAACCATGGAAAGGCTCTTTGAACTCCATACTCCCTTCCATCTGGAGTTCAAACAGAATTTGGAAAGCTCACAAATGCCCTGCATGATGCGCCGCCCCGGCTTTAGCTATGTTTCGTCCCCTGATCATGCTATGCGCGTAGCAGAATGCAGCGACAACTGCTTGCTAATGTTAGGGCAAAGCATGCGGGGAGACAATGGAATCACGCTTCTTTTGGGGCGTATTCCTGCTTGGAATATCGCCGATTGACAAGCATACCCTGCAGTTGTATCCAAATTATAAAATTGCTTGTTGGGATAATAAAAGCATCATGCAAGAAGCGATCTTCGCGTAAGTCCCGCGTTCAATTTCCAAAATATTGCCACAAGCTGAATAAGCCGTTTCTACGATCTCGCTGTGTGCCCAAAGTCGCAGGCAATCCCCAAACTGCAAAACCTTAAAAAGCATAAGTCTAAAAGCATGTTTAACGCAGGCTTTGCTAAAAAATCACTTGACCATTAATGCTATAGTTTTATAGGGGGTCTAAGATTAATCTGGAGACTATATGAATATCCACTTTCGTGATGTACAGGCGGGCAGCGTCGAGGCGCGGGCGATTCTTGAGATCGCCGAGGGCGTGTTTTTGAATGAAGTAACCATTCTGAACATAGAGGGCGAAATCGTTGTTGAATTTCCCAAAAAGAGTTTTATCGGCAAGAACAAACGAACTTTTTATATAGATATCGTTACTTTTGAGGATGTGGACAAACGCATAGTTTGGGAGCTTGAAGTAAAAGAGGCTTACCGCAACTGGCGCAAGAACAACAAGAAAGTGTTGGTTTACGAAGAAAAATAAAAATAAGATAGATGGAGGATCATCATGATCACCAATTTGCAAGAAGCTCTCTCCACAAACATTAAGGGGATGAAACGCTCGGCTATCCGTGAGTTGCTGAAATATCTCGGCACTCCCGGTTTGATTTCATTTAGCGGTGGCTTTCCCAGTCCGCTTACCTTTCCGGTAGAAGATCTCAAACAAATAATGGTAGAAGTAATGGAAACCGAGGCGGCATCTGCTTTGCAATATGGAGCCACCGAAGGTGATTTGCTGTTACGCACTCTTTTGGCAGAACGTTACAAAAGCCAGGGTGTAGATGTAAGCGTGGAAAACCTGATCATCACTACCGCCTCTCAGCAGGCATTGGATCTCATCGGCAAGATGTTTATCGATCGTGGGGATTATGTTTTGGTGGGGCTGCCCTCATATCTGGGCGGACTTTCTGCGTTTAATTCCTATGGCGCCAAGATGATAGGTATACCTATGGATGACGAAGGAGAGGATCCTGAAATCATGGAAGCAGAGCTCAAAAAGCTTCAGGAGATGGGAAAAAAACCGAAGTTTATCTACTTGATTCCGGATTTTCAGAATCCAGCCGGCGTTACTATGACCGAGAAGCGCAGAAAAGAGATTATTGCTCTTGCGCACAAATATGATGTGATCATCATTGAAGACAGTCCCTATCGCGAATTGCGCTATGAAGGCGAGACTCAAAAAACCATGTATGAGCTGGATGGAACCGGTCATGTAGTGATGTTGGGTACGTTTTCTAAAATTTTCTGCCCCGGATTTCGCATTGGCTGGGTAGTAGGGCATCCCGATGTGTTGGATAAGATTGTGGTGGGTAAGCAGGCAACCGACCTGTGCACTCCTCCTTTCACCCAAAGAATTGCCGCCCGTTATATAGAAAAGGGTTTGCTGGATCCCAAGATCGAAGACATTCGCAAGATGTATTCTGAAAAGCAGAAGGGCTTTTTGCAGGCATTGGATAAATATATGCCGGAAGAGATTAGCTGGACCAAGCCTGAAGGCGGTTTATTCATGATGGCTTATGCCCCAGAAAAGATAGATACCGGTTCACTTCTGCTGGATTGCATCAAGGAAGCCAATGTGGCATATGTAGCTGGAACATCTTTCTTCTGCGATGGTGGCGGTAAAAACAGCATGCGCCTGAACTTCTCCTATGAGACTTTAGAAAAGAACGAAGAAGGCGCAAAGCGTCTGGGTGAGTTCTTTAAGAACAAATTGAAATAAAAAAAATACACATATATAAACTGGAGGAATAATGTCCAACAAAGTCATTAAAGACCGTATGGGCATGATCATCAAAGAGGAAGACACTCCGGAAAAGATGGAGGTGGAACTCACCGAAGTCAAAGCTCCCGGGGAAAAGGATTCCCCCGTATTGATCTATTATAACTGGTGCAAAAGATGCGGAATATGCGTAGCGTTTTGCCCCACCGGATGCCTGGGCTTGAAAGCAGATGGCTCGCCCTATGTGCAGGCTCCGGAGAAATGCATCCATTGCGAAACCTGTGATCGGCTGTGTCCCGATTTTGCCATCACTGGAGCGAAGGAGAAGTGATGTTGAAGAAAGAAAAAAGTAAAACCGCAAAGAACCCGAGCAGCGGGAAAGCCAAAAGCAGCACAAGCACGGCGAAAGTGAAACAGGAAACAAAAATCAGCCAATTGCAGGGTGATCTGGAACGCAAGACCATCATCATGCAGGGTAATGAAGCAGTAGCTTATGGCGCCTTGGATGCCGGTGTGGATTTCTTTGCCGGTTATCCCATCACCCCATCTACTGAAGTGGCAGAGATCCTTGCCGCTGAATTGCCCAAACGCGGCGGCGTGTTTATTCAGATGGAAGATGAAATTGCCTCCATCTGCGCTATTACCGGCGCTTCCCTGGCAGGGGCAAAATCATTGACCGCTACCAGTGGTCCGGGTTTTTCTCTGATGCAGGAAGGAATCGGCTTTGCCAAGATTACGGAAACACCTTGCGTGGTGGTTAACGTGCAGCGTATGGGGCCTTCCACCGGCATGCCCACCAGCCCTGCTCAGGGCGATATCATGCAATCCAGATGGGGCTCTCACGGGGATTCTCCCGCCATCGTGCTGTATCCGGATAGCGTGAAAGAAAGCTATGAACTCACCATTCGCGCCGTAAATCTGGCAGAAAAATATCGCACCTGCGTGATCTTGCTATTGGATGAGGTATTGGGACACATGCGCGAATCAGTGCGCCTTCCCGATCTGGCAAATGTAAGAGTAATAAACCGAATCAAACCAACCGTGCCCCCGCACTGGTATAAACATTACGACGAAAATCAAAAGTATCTTTCCCCGCTGGCAAGCTATGGCGATGGCTATCGCTTCCATGTAACTGGGCTAACCCACGATGCTCACGGTTTCCCTACCAATAAATCCAGCGAAGCCGGAGAGATGATGGAGCGCCTGCGTAAAAAGATCAGCTACAATATTCGCGATCTGGTGCAGATCGAAAGCCATGAAATGGACGATGCCACGATAGCCATCTTTGCTGCCGGGATCACTGCCCGCGCCGCAAAAGCCGCGATCGCCATGGCACGTTATGAAGGCATAAAAGTAGGGCTGCTACGTCCGCTTACTATCTGGCCTTTCCCGGATGACGCCGTGCGCAAAATGCTCCGCAATGTAGAAACAGTAATCGTTCCGGAACTAAATCAGGGGCAGTTAATCCACGAGATCCGTCGCCTTACCAAAGACAAGAGCGATAGTGATGTATTGACCATTCAAAGAGTAAATGGCCAGCTGATTACTCCCAACGATATCTTGCGCAAAATCAAGGAGGTAAGCTGATATGGCAACCATACCGCAAAAAATAGTGCATCAATATCTGCGGCACGATAAAAAATTTCCCCACGTGTGGTGCGCGGGCTGTAGCAACGGCATAGTTTTGGGCGCCGTGATCCGGGCGATAGCTTCTTTGAACCTGAATCGCGACGATGTGGTGATGGTATCCGGAATCGGCTGTTCATCCCGCATGCCGGTATATATCGACCTCAACACTCTGCATACCTTGCATGGACGCGCAATCGCCTATGCTACAGGGATTAAAATGCATAAACCGCATATGAAAGTGATCGTAGTTACCGGAGATGGAGATTGCACTGCTATTGGTGGAAACCATCTGATTCATGCAGCACGCAGAAACATCGATCTAAGTGTGATTCTGATCAATAATAACATATACGGGATGACTGGTGGACAGTGCTCTCCTACCACACCCCACGAAGCAATTGCAACCACAGCACCTTATGGAAACATCGAACCGGATTTCAATATCTGCAATCTGGCAATGGGTGCCGGAGCTTCCTTTGTGGCAAGAACTACAGCATTCCATGTGCAGGAGATGCAAAACTACTTTCAGACAGCTCTCGAGCATCCGGGATTTTCCCTGATCGAAGTTATCGCTGCATGCCCTGTGATCTATGGACGCCTGAATAAAAAAGGCGGCGCGCCTCAGATGATGAAAGAGTTTCGCGATAACTCCATTCCTTTTGCCGCGGTGGAAAAACTGCCCCCGGAACAGGTAGAAGGTAAGATTATTCGGGGCATATTGCGCAAGGACATCAAGCCGGAATATTGCGCGGCTTACGCAGAGCTGGTGAAGAAAGTAGCCCCGAAGGGAGAAGCCAAATGAATAAAAGCTACGAAATCCGCCTCTCCGGCAGCGGAGGTCAGGGCCTGATCCTGGCAGGGATCATCCTCGCCCGTGCCGCTGTAATCGATAAACATAAAGTTACGCAAACCCAAAGCTACGGTCCCGAATCTCGCGGGGGCTACTCCCGCGCGGACGTGATCATCAGCGATAAAGAGATATACTTTCCCGAGGCCACCAATTTCAACTGCCTGCTGGCATTAACTCAGGAAGCTTGCGATAAATATCTCTTTGATCTGCGGGACACCGGCATCCTCATTATCGACACTACATTTGTAAAAAACCTGGCTCTGGCAGCGGATAACACATATGAGATGCCCTTCACCGAGATTGCTCAGCAACAGCTGGGTAGCGCAATATCCACAAACGTGCTTTCACTTTCATTTTTGGTAAAGGTCACCGGAATAGTAAGTGAAAGCGCTCTGGAAGCATCACTGAAGCAAAGTGTGAAACCGGCATTTGTGGATCTGAATATCAAGGCGATGAAGCTGGGCTTCAAACTCGCTGAAGATTATGGTAAATAGGAGCTCCAGATGATTAAGCATATCAGCCACATCGGCATAGCCGTGAAAGACCTGGACGAAGGCATCGCTTTCTATCAGAAGCTGGGGCTTACTCTGGAAGGCACTGAAGAAGTAGCTTCACAGATGGTGAAAGTGGCATTTTTCCCGGTGGGAGATACCAGAATCGAGCTCCTTGCACCTACCTCTGAAGAGAGCCCTATTGCCAAATTCATTGAGAAGAAGGGCGAAGGAATCCAACATATTGCCTTTGCCGTGGAGGATCTGCCTGAAGCACTAAAGGAGACAGAGGAAGACGGCATCCGCCTGATCGATAAAGAACCCCGCCCGGGAGCGCATGGCGCAGATATCGCCTTTTTGCATCCCAAATCAACCGGCGGTGTGCTGATCGAACTGTGCAAAGAAAAACACTGATATAAAAGAAACCTGTATTAAGGACGGCAGCCTCTGGCACCGTCCTTTTTGCATCATAGCGCACACTATTCTGAACCGAAACGCAAGGGCAACAGCAGACTTATTCTCGATACGCTTAATCTGTTTATTACTGGCTTCTATGATGTATTCAATTGGGAATCTCGAAAGATTTGTCTTGACAGATATCGGGCTTTCATAATAGTGGTAGAACATGTGACGCGAGGTGGAGCAGCTGGTAGCTCGTCGGGCTCATAACCCGAAGGTCGAA
>CAZJJH010000022.1:0-11637 GCA_964546265.1 uncultured Candidatus Cloacimonadota bacterium | reverse complement strand
GTAGCGCCATAATTCCTTCTTATTAACCTAATATCAGATGCAATATCATGTTCTCTACGCCGATGATGAAATTGATGGCGAGGAATACATAAAGCAGATATTTATGAACATAGCGGTTATAGTATTTGTAGAAAAAATCGCTGGAAAACTGGAAATCGTAATCATCAATTCTATGCTCCACCCGCCATTGTTCCAACATCCTGGGCACGGTTTTACGCAAGAGCTTGGATACAATCCCGGTAAAAGCGTCGGTTATCTTGCGCCGGATGTTCTCTTTCATTTTGGCGGGCATCAAAGGCCAGGAATCCACAAAGGAAGTCTTTTCCCAAAGAAAAGCTCTCACCTTTTCTTCCCAATCGTGAATGTAACCTTCTTCAAGCCGGGGATTTTCTGCCTGCCGCAGGTAATCGTGCAAGAGATCCCGCGCTTTACCAAACAACCATTCACGCTTCCTCACCAGAAATCCCGGAGTAAGAAAACAGCGTTTGCCAAAGAAATAACGCGCTTTGGGATTAAACAAAAACCATCTGAGGAAATAAATGATGATCAGCCCAAGGGCTATATTCCAAACTATGAAGAGTAATGATTCTAAAAAGAGCATTAAAAACCTCCTCCTGCTCCACCACCACCAGAACGTCCGCCGCCGAAACCGCCAAATCCGCCGAAGCCGCCAAATCCACCGGAAGAACCTCCACGAGAGCCTCCGCCAAATCCGCCGCCACCCCAGCTGCCGCCTCCGCCACCTCTGCCACTAAAGATGAGCATCCAAAACAATACATTCAGGATCTTTCCTTTAGTAACGATCATCAAAAAGATAAATACAATGAAGATGAAGATGCCGCCCAAAGGAGAAGCTTCTTCCCCGGAATTCACCCTCTGCGAGTATGCCGACATCCCGGAAAGAGTAACCCCTTTTTCCTCTGCAACTTTGGCAAGAACCATCAGGCTGCCCTGCATAAAAGCCTTATTCCAATCTTCGGATCCGGGGCTAAGGAAGGATGCCATACTCTGATATACCCGGTTAGCATAAGCATCGGTGATGTAGCCCTCGGCGCCATAACCAACTTCCACACGCAAGCGCCGCTCCTTTACCGCCACAAAGATTAAAATTCCCTCGTCCCGATTTGAGCCGATGCCCCACTCTTCTACCAGGCGGACTCCAAAACCCACCTCATCCTCGGTGCCGATCTCCGAAAATGTGGCAATGGCAAAATCCACTGAAGTTTTCTCTCGGAGCTCAATCGCCCAATCGTTGATGCGAATTCTGGTTTCTTCACTCAGTATCCCGGCAAAATCGTTTACAAAGCCTTCCGCTTTGGGTATCTTGATCTCTTGGGCAAACAGCCCACAAAAAATTAACAGTAGGATCAGGATTATTGTGGTTTTAAACTTCATTAAGCATATGTCCCATCTTGTCCTTTTTAGTTTTCAGGTAGAATTCATTTTCCTTTTGGGGGCTGATCTCAATCGGGATCCTGCTAACAATCTCCAGACCGTAACCGCTGAGTCCCACAATCTTTTTGGGATTATTGGTCAGCAACTTTATCTTCTTCAATCCCAAGCTCTTCAGCATCTGCGCGCCAATCCCGTAATCCCGCAGATCTTCCGCAAATCCCAGCCGGATATTGGCTTCCACTGTATCGGCACCATTATCCTGCAAATGATATGCCCGTATCTTGTTCAAAAGACCAATGCCTCTGCCTTCCTGACGCATGTACAGGATCACGCCTCTGCCCTGCTCGGCTATCATTTCAAAGCTGCGAGCCAGTTGCTTGCCGCAATCGCAACGCAGGGAATGGAGCGCGTCTCCGGTAAGGCATTCAGAATGCACTCTTACTAAAACCGGCTCTGGACCGCTGATATCGCCCATGGTAAGCGCAATATGATGCTCGTTGGAAATGTCGCTGATATAGGTGATAATATCGAACATTCCATATTCGGTGGGCAACTTCGCGGTGGATACCCGGTGCACAAGCTGTTCTTTTTTGCGGCGATAATGGATCAGCTCTTCGATGGTAATAATCTTCAAATCGTGGATCCGGGCAAACTCGATCAGGTCGTCCAAACGCGCCATTTCTCCATCTTCACGGATAATCTCGCAAATCGCCCCTACGGGATTCAGCCCCGCCATTCTTGCCAGGTCCACAGCGGCTTCGGTGTGGCCGGCACGCTTTAGTACTCCGCCTTTTTCGGCGATAAGAGGGAAGATGTGTCCGGGACGCATGAACATCTCTTTGCTACTTTCAGGATCCGCCAGGGCTTTCACCGTTTTGGCTCGTTCAGAAGCAGAAATCCCTGTGCTGGTGCCTTCTATTACGTCCACCGAAACGGTGAACTGGGTGCCGTGACGCTCATTGTTCTTGGCTGTCATCAGAGCAATATCCAATCTTTGGGCATAGTCGGCGGGCATAGGAACGCATAAGAGACCTTTCCCCTTGCTGATCATAAAATTCACATGTTGGGGATTGATCTTATCCGCTGCCATCAGCAGATCTCCCTCATTCTCACGGTTTTCATCGTCTACCACGATGATCATTTTGCCTTCGGCAATGCTCTGAATCGCTTCATCTATCGAGCTGAATACAGATTCTATTGTTTTTGTTTCTTTTTTTACCACGTTGTTTGTTCCTCTAAAATCATATTATATGTATGGCTTTGTGTGTCAATAGCAAAATACTTTTCCAACCAGTCCAGGGTGTAGATAATATCCTGCGGCAGAGGCGCATAGATATCTATTGGCTGATCTGTAATGGGGTGAATAAACTGCAGGCGCCAAGAGTGTAATGCCTGGCGATGCAAGTGATTTGCCAAAAGTTCGGTGGCTTTGCGCTTCATATTCTGCGGTAATAAAGCATGCACCTGACGGCGGGTGTTGTAAAGCAGATCCCCTAATATCGGAGTGTGCCGATGGGCAAATTGCACCCTGATCTGGTGCATCCGCCCTGTTTCCAACTTTACCTTCACCAGTGCAAAATAATGGTAGTAATGAATTGTCTTATAGTGCGATATCGCCAATTTACCATTTTCGGTAACACACATCTGGCGGGGATTGTTCAGCGACCTTCCGATAGAGCACTCTATGGTATCATCAGGCGGATTTGGAATACCGGTGGTGATCGCCAGATAAGTCTTGTGAATCTCGCGGCGGGCAAACATATGGTTAAGCTCCACCTGGGCTTGATCCGTCTTGGCAATTACGATCAGCCCGGATGTCCCGCGATCCAGGCGGTGAACGATCCCGGGACGGTTTGGATCTCTGCCGGTTGAGAGATTGTTGCCAAAGCGATATAGGATTGCGTTTACCAGAGTCCCATCCGGATTGCCGTGACCGGGATGGACGATCATCCCCGCTTCCTTATTGATGATGGCAAGATGCTCATCTTCATAAAGCACTTCCAGCGGGATGTCCTCTGCTTTCATCTCGTAATCCGGCGGTTCCGGCAATTTCAGGCTGATCTCATCCCCTTTTTCCAGAGGATAGCTCTTTTTTACCGGAACGTTATTTACCAATATTCTATCTTCACTTATCAGGCTTTCAATAAAGCTGCGAGAATGCAATTCCTGCAAGCGCAGGTTTGCCAGGTGCTTGTCCAAACGGATAGGTTCGTCTTTGTCGTATATGATCCTAATCCGTTGTGTTTTCACCAATAACCTCCACAGTATAGACACCCCCGGATGCCACACCCTTGCGGTTGCGGATGATCGAGCCGGCGATGAGGGCAGATCTTTGGGAGCCTTCAGGCTCTATTCTGGCATCGTAAATATTGTTGCCATAGCGCAGCGATTCTACGATTGCATTGAAGATGCGAGCATGAAAATCGTCCTTGAGAATGATCTCACTCAAGTTTCCTGAATCATTGATATTGGGAAACTGGCGGCGGAAAGCATCGTTTACATAGATCAGATCCCCGGTGATATTGGTGATCATAACCACTTGCGGCAGAATGTTTATCAATTGATTGATGCGCTGATGATGCTCGTAAATCTTATCTGCTTTCACTGCGTCGAAACGGATGATGATATCCAACATTTTCTGAATGGCGTAGATCAGCTCGCTAAAATCCTTTTCGTGCTCTATCAACGAACTATCGATATCAATCTGATAGTTGCCATTCGAGATCTCCTCAATCAGGGCCTCCAAACGTTTGACCGCCCGTGAAAGCCGATAGGGCAGATAGTTGAAGATCACTACCACATAGATGAAGATGATAAACATAAAGACGATGAGGATGGATTGCACGTCGCTGGCAAGACCGTAGAGATTGTCTGCAGAAGAGATCGTAAAGAGCACAGCAACAAATTGCAACACAATGAAGCCAAACAGAATGGCTATCATCAAACGGTAACGCTGCTTAATGGATTTCTTCATCTCAATCCTTCCTGATGGTAGTTTCGTAGATTAATTTGTCCACATTGCCTTTGGGACCCATCATGATGAGGATATCGCCTTCATTGATGGTGTCGTTAGCTCCAGGCATATCGTTCATTTTCTTCTCCACCACATTGCGCCCGTCTTCAGTAACCGAAAGCGAGCTATATTTGATGGCGATGATATTCACACCCCGTTTGGAAGGTAGCGCAAGCTCCTGCAGATCTTTACCCACAAATTCTCTGGGCGCCAGCATTTCCATCACCACGTGTCCGCTGGAAAGCGAGATGTATTCACGGACATTTTTGGATATCAGAGTCTTGGCGAGCTGAGTGCCCACGATCTCTTCCGGCAGGAGGATATTTTGTACTCCAATGAGCTCCAATATGCGGCCATGCAAGCGGTTTTCCACCTTGGCGTAGATGATACCCACACCGATCTTGCGTAAAATCGCCGCCGTCAGGATGCTTTCCTGGATGTTGCTGCCGATGCCGATTATTACCGCGTCCGCTTCATTCAGGTTTTGCGAGCGGAGTGCAGATTCATCCGTGGCGTCCATGCAGATGGCAGAAGTAACTCTGCCGGATACTTCATCTACCAGTTCCTGACTTTTATCGATGGCGATTACGTCCATCCCGCTCTCGCTGAGGATGTTTGCCACAGTCATTCCAAATCTTCCAAGTCCGATAACGGCATAACGTGCCATGTGTATATCTCCTTAGCCTATGGCTATCTTTTCTTCGGCATATTTGATGTTAGGTTCGCGTTTGCGCATCGAGAGCGCATATATCAGGGTTAGCGGTCCGATCCTGCCGATATACATCAAAACTGTAATTAAGAGCCTGCCCGCTCGGCCCAGTTTGTCTGTTACGCCCATCGAAAGCCCCACAGTGCCAAATGCTGATATCGCTTCAAACAGCAATTTCTCAAAAGGCAGATTTTCGAACAGAAAGAGCAGAAACACCACGATGAAGATGATAATGCCGGAAAGCGTAATCAAGCTGGTTGCTTCCCGGAAATTCGAAAGCGCAATCCGGCGGTTATAAAGGCTTAGTTCTCGCCTGCCCTTTAGCATGCTGGTCAAGGAAAGCATGAGCACTGCAAAGGTGGTGGTCTTGATGCCACCGCCGGTAGATCCGGGGGAGGCTCCCACAAACATCAGAACCAAAAATACCATTACCGACGCCGGGCTGATGAGCGCAGTATCCAAGGTGTTGAACCCTGCAGTTCTGGCTGTAACGGATTGGAACCAGGAGCTCAGCATCCTTCTGCTGATGCTGAATCCCGCCATCACTCCGTTATATTCTGAGACAAAGAAACTGATGAAACCCACCAGAATCAGGAAAGCTGAAATCATCAATACAATCTTGGAGTGCAGATTCAGTTTTCGCACTCTATCTACCCTTAAGATATAGCGATAGAGATCTATCATCACAGCAAAACCGATGCCGCCCAACAGAATCAACCCGGTAATCGTGAAATTTACCAGGGGACTGTCCACATAGCGGATCAAGGAATCCGGGAACAGCGAAAAGCCAGCGTTACAAAAGGCAGAAACGGAGTGGAAGATAGAGCTGTACATCGCCTGCGAGGGAGGCATAGTTTGGGCAAATTTCACAAATAGAACCATGGCACCGATGCCCTCAATGATAGCTGTAACGATCACAATGTTTTTCAGTAGTTGAAAGGCATTCAAGCGCTCGTTGTCGCCAATCACGCTTTGCATTACGTTCTCCAGCTTCAGAGTAAGGCGCCGCCCCATGATTAGCGCAAAGGCGGTAGATACCGTCATGATCCCCAGCCCACCAAGCTGGATCAATACCAGTATCACCAATTGCCCAAACAAGCTGAAATAAGTTCCGGTATCAAACACGATGAGACCTGTTACACAAGTGGCAGAAGTAGCGGTAAACAACGCGTCCACAAAGGGAGTAACCCGATGTGCCACGGAGGCTTCCGGCAACATCAACAGGATCGTTCCGATAAATATGACCGCGATGAAGCTCAGCATCAAAGATACGGGGGGGTTATCCGTTAGCACCTTATAGAGCTTGCCCTCAAATGCTCTGAACAGCAGGTATTGCACGATAAAATAGGTCTGCCGGATCAAGAGGAACAGGATTACAAATTTTACCTGATAGAACATCAGTGAGACACCCAGCGCAAGCATGACGATATCGAACTTCAACAGGTATCGCTCCTCAGGCGCCACCTTTCGGATAAGTTTGAGGATTATGATAGTGCCCAGTATGAGGATATTGCTAAGCGCAGTTATATTTTCCAGCAGCTGGTAGTTCATCAGTTCCTGCACAATGCTTTCCAGGAAAAGCACGGCAAAACTCCATGCCGCCACCAGATAGGCTCCAATCTCGATGCGCTTCAAGAGGGGATCACTTTGTTTTTGAGACATTCATCAACCTAAAAGCGCGTCTTTCCAAATATGGGCCTGAACCTCCGAAACTGATTTTTCTGCCGGAATGATCACCAATACACCCAATTTCTCGAAGTAATTCTTTAGGGAAAAGGTCTCTTTATAAAAGGCTTTGATGCGCTTTCGCATTGCCACCGGAGCGTCGTCTGCCCGGATCACCAGTTCTCCACCGCATTCATCACAGATCCCCTCCCTTTGGGGAGGATGGTGGATCACATGAAAATTTGTCCCGCAGCTCTTGCAAATCCTTCTGCCCTCCATGCGTGTAATGGCCTCTTCTTCGGATAGCTCCAAATAATAGACCCGGGCGAGGCGGTAGTTCTTCACCAGATGTTCGGCTTGGGGCAGAGTACGAGGAAAACCATCGAAGATGATGCCGGATAGCTCTCCTTGCAAAGAGGTTTCGATGAGTTCAAAGACCAGCTCATCCGGAACCAGGCTGCCTTTTTCGATAGTACGCTTCACTCGCTTGCCAATATCGCTGGCAAGCGTGCTATGCTCCCGCAAAAGGTCCCCAATATTGATGTGCCGGAACCCGGTCTTTTCCGCCAGCAGCTTGGCTTGCGTGCCTTTTCCGCTACCTTGGATTCCTAAGAAAACAATGGCATCTGTCATATTAACCTCAGTTAGAGCATTTTATTTGAGACAAGCGCTTCTGTCAAGCTTTTATAGTTCATAACTATACGCAATCTCTATGCTTCTGCCACCAAGTAGGCTATGGCATATTCCTTTTCGTGGCTAAGAGAAAGATGCAAGCGCTTGATTCCCATGCTTTGGGCGGCTTCCGCGCATGTTCCGCTCAGGGCGATTGCCGGTTTGCCAGATTCATTATTTTGCACTTCTATTTCCTGCCAGCTGATGCCATTGTCCCAACCGGAACCCAATGCTTTCATCAGGGCTTCTTTGGCGGCAAAGCGTGCACTGAAGCTTTGTGCGGGATTTGCTCTGCTATTGCAGTAGGCACTCTCAGCCGGAGTAAAAACCTTTTGTTCAAAGCGGGGATTCTTCTTTAGAACCCGTTCAATCCGGCTCACTTGCACGATATCCGTGCCGATTCCAATGATCATGATTTTCCTCCTTCCAGAGTAAGCAACAGGCTTTTGATCCGAGTGCCAGCGGCGTATCCCCCCAAGCTACCATCGGAGGCAATCACCCGGTGGCAGGGCAAAATAATTGCGATTGGATTTGCGTTTAAAGCATTGCCAACTGCCCGGAAGGCTTTGGGCATGCCGATTTTCTGTGCCAGTTCTTTATAGCTGATACACTGCCCATAGGGAATCTTGAGCAATTCTTCCCAAACCAGCAGTTGAAAGGGGCTTCCCGTGGCGAAGTAGGGCAGATCAAACTCCTGTAGTTCTTTAGCGAAATAGCGTTCAAACTGGCGGATGATCTCCCGCTCAAAATCGCCTTCCACGATCTTGTTCAATGCTTTTTCGCAAAACGAGATCCGGATTATGGTTTCTTCTTCGATCTGGATTTCCAAACTAAAAAAATCTGTGCTGAAATACAATACTCTAAGCATCAAGACTCCTGTTCCCCAAAAAAAAGAGAAAGCCCCCGGGTATGGTTATTACCAAGGGGCTTATCAAGTGTTTTACATAAACTATGCAGTAAATCTTCTGCGTTCTTTGATTCTGCCCGCCTTACCTTTGGCATGCCGCAGATAGAATAGTTTCGCTCTGCGAACCTGACCGTGGCGAACGATCTCAAGCTTGTCGATATTTGGAGAGCTTTGCGGAAATATTCTTTCCACGCCCACTCCGCTCGACACTTTACGCACGGTGAAGGATTTGGAAACGCCGGCGCCGCGTTTTTGGATCACGATGCCTTGAAAAACCTGGATACGTTCTTTGCTTCCTTCTTTGATTTTATAATGGACCTTCACAGTATCGCCAACGCGGTAATCCGGAAAGTCAGTTCTGATTTGGTCTCTGCCTATTTGTTGCAGAATATCCATTGGGTTCCTCCCATATATATACTCGGAGAAGCGAGATCCACAGATGCCCGGCGCGGCGCAAAGCACAGCTCATTGAGTGCCGGTTTCTGCGCATAAAACCGGCATAGCGCTGTGTTTCTGAACCTCATCAAATACCCCTGTTCCTTACTATGAACGTGGGCGGCTGAAAATACCGGAGATGCCGGCAAGTTCCGCGCTTTGGCATTACTAGTTTAGGTTTGGATCCCAGCTTTCCTGATTGGTTATCTTGCTAAGATTTATTTCTTGAGCAAATCGGGTCTGCGGGTATTGGTTAAAAACATGGCTTGGGCTTGCGCCCATTTCGTGATTTTGGCATGGTTCCCACCTCTTAACACCTCGGGAACACTTTCTGATAAGAACTGTTCCGGTCTGGTGTAACAAGGGAAACCAAGTATATCGTGATAAAAGGAATCGCTGGTAGCACTGGAAATATCGCTTAACACACCATCCTGCAACCTTGCTACGCCATCTATAAAGACTTGCGCTGCAAGTTCTCCACCGCTTAAGACAAAATCTCCCAGGGAGATTTCATCGCTAACGGCAAGGCGTCGGATGCGCTGATCTATTTCTTTGTAGTGCCCGCAGATGAGGATTACTCTCTCTTCCCGGGCATAGTCCAGCAATATCTTCTGATCCAGGCGCCTTCCTTGCGGAGTAAAGTAAATCACCGGAGCATTTCCGGTTGCCAACCTGGCGCAGATGGCATCCCAAAGCGGTTGCGGGGTGGCAACCATCCCGGCAAACCCGCCATAAGGGTAATCATCCACCTGGCGATGTTTATCTGTGCTATAGGCCCGGATATCGTCCAGCTCTACTTCCAGGGCTCCCTGATTGATGGCTCGCGCCACCATGCTGGTATTCAAAAACGATTCAAAAGCCTCTGGAAAGAGGCTGAGAACATCAATTTTCATCTTCCTGCCGGCAGAGGCTACCGTCTATCAAAGCCAGATCCGCGGCCTGCAAAAGATCGTCCAGGTTTTTCAAATGAATAACCCCATCCCCAGCTGCAGCTTCATCAATATAGTGCGCCACATAGGGCACCATCAGTTCTACATCCAGAGCAGTGGCTATTACCAGAACATCCTGGGCTCCATTGAAAAAAACATCCACTACACAGCCCAGTAGCACACCCTGATATACCACGTCCATACCCGGCAAAGAGATATCATCATCTTCTTCCTCGGGTTCTTCGCTGATAGCCAGGATTGCTTCCCGGTGCAGTTTCCGTTCTTCGGCTATGCCGTCTTCGACAAAACGCAACCATGTCTTCTTATCGCTTTGTTTCCTATCACTGATAGTTACGTAAAACACTCTATTTTCTTCAAAGATCAAATACAGCTCCACCATGTGAGCAAAACCCGCTTTATACTCGGGTCTGATCATCACATGATGCCAGCCTTCACTATCCTGTCCGCCCAGTCTGCCGATTCCGATAAGGTGAGGGGCAGTAGATTTACTCAATGATTTCCAGCTCGGCGCGTTTTCCTTGTTTAGTAGATACAGCGTTGATGATGGTACGGATGGCACCGGCGGTGCGTCCGCGTTTTCCTATTACTTTACCAATGTCGCTTTTTGCCACACGTAGTTCAAAAATAGTAACCTTGCCGCCACTAATCTCGGTGAGAGACACTTCACTGGGATCGTCCACAAGAGCTTTTACCATGAATTCAATGAGATCTTTCATGCTTCACCTCGGTTCTCTGTAGTTCTTTATTCTGCTTTCGCGATCTTGCGTTCGTGCCAGATCTGTAAGATACCGGCTTTACGCAACAGTGAGCGTACCGTATCGGTAGGTTGTGCACCTACTGAGAGCCAGTAAATCGCGCGTTCTGTTTCGATGTTGATCTTGGAGGGGCTTGGCTTGGGGTCGTACCAACCCACGCATTCCAGATATTTACCAACTTGTTTCACGCGGGAATCCACGGCTACAATGCGGTAAAAGGGCTGGTCTCCAGCTCCCATCCGTCTCAGTCTCAGCTTGACCATTATTTCTCCTTGCTTATTATCGGATATTTTTTCTATGTTTTAGCACCGTTTTTCATAGCACTGTTTCCGTCAAGGAAAAAAAATATCGTCCTTCTCTATCATTTAAAAACGATTAGCTCGCTTCTCAAACATTTTTGTTCTGCTGATAATATATTATCCAGTTTTATCCTTTTGGCAAAAAATCTTAGTTCAACAAAAGCTTCCATACACTGATAGGCACGCTGCCGCAATATTCATAAGGAGCACTCAGTTCCATGCCCATGGCATCAATCAATATCGTGCCCTTCACCGTGTAGTTCACCTCTCCTTTAAACGCACCCTTCACCGCTTCCCACACGGATCTCAGGTTCGCCAGCTGAAACACCATACTGCCTTCCTGATAAAACACATTTTCGTCGAAAGTCATCGCATTTTCCAAATCTCCGGAACCAACTTTCTTTCCGGCGATGTAAATATCTGCCGGAAAGCCTTTGAATTTGAAGCTGAAACCATAGGCATTGATCAGGATAAAATCTGCCTTTAGCACAGAGCTACTAAAGCCATAATCATCCACATAAGTTCTCAGCAACTTGAAAAGATCCTGGCCACCCGCACTCATCGAGGGAATCCTGTCCATCAGCTCTGCTTTGATCTCTACTGAATATGGCTGCTCAAACTCAAAACTTTTAGAGATACCCATGGCCTTCCCCACTCCCTTGCCGGCAACAAAGAATTGCAGATCGTGATTGATGCTGCTGATCATGCGGATCATAGGCCGGGTCTGGATGCTTAAGTCAAACTCCAAGTTTATACCCTTCTTGCCGGGCAGACTAATCTCTTTTTGCAAAGATGCTTCACCCACTTTCTCACGATTCATATCCAAAAGATCCAGCT
>CAZJJH010000021.1:1433-11729 GCA_964546265.1 uncultured Candidatus Cloacimonadota bacterium | reverse complement strand
AGTGGTTTAATAAAAATAAAGGTTACGGCTTTATTCTTACTGAAGACAACAAAGAATATTTTGTACACTGGAAATCCATTGTTACAAATTCTCCCAGAGAGTTAAAAGTGCTGGAACAAGACGAAGAAGTTACCTTTGATTTGATGGAAACCGAAAAAGGAATTCAAGCGATAAACATTATCAGGACAAATCCCTGATATCCAAAGCTTGGTTTTTGGGCGCTGAGATATGCGCCCATTATTATATCCGCTTAAGATAGAAGAGATATCAGCGGGCTGTTATTAGCCTGGCAATGCTTTAAATATGCCTTTTTTACCAACTAACAAGAAAGATCTTGCGGATCGGGGCTGGGATAGGGCAGACATCATACTTATAAATGGAGATGCCTATATAGACCACCCTTCCTTCGGTGTTCCTCTGATAGCCAGAAGTCTGGAAGCCGCCGGTTTCAAGGTGGGAATAATTTCTCAACCGGATTGGCACACGGATGAGGATTTCCTTGCGCTAGGAACGCCCCGGCTCTTTTTTGGGCTCAGCTCAGGGAATATGGATTCCATGGTAAACCATTATACTGCCCAGCGCCGAATCCGTTCGGACGATGCTTATACCCCCGACGGGATCAGCGGCAAGCGGCCGGACCGTGCGGTAATGATATACACAAACATCCTGAAAAGGCTTTTTAAGGGCATTCCCATTGTTATCGGCGGAATAGAGGCATCCCTTCGGCGCATTGCTCATTATGACTATTGGCAGGATAAGATCCGCGCAAGCATTTTAGCAGATAGCAAGGCAGATATCTTGATCTACGGAATGGCAGAGCGCAGCATTGTGGAACTGGCGCATATGTTGGATCAGGGAAAGAAAATCAGCGAGATCACAGAGCTGAAATCCTCCGTTTGTTTTGTGAAAGAACCGGGCGAAGCCCAAATGCCTGCTGCAGAGGTCTGCAAGGATAAAGCTGAATTTCACCGGATGAACCGCATGTTTTATGCCAGTTACCGCAGCACTCCCTTATACCAGCTTAACGGGGGCAGATGGATAAAGCATAATACTCCCGCCGAAGCGCTCAGCACAATGGAAATGGACGATCTCTACAGTTTGCCGTTTATGAATGCTCCGCACCCAATGTATAAGGGCAAGCGCATCCCGGCATGGGAGCAGATTAAGCAGAGCATTACTTCCCATCGAGGCTGTTACGGAGGCTGCAACTTTTGCGCGATTGCCATTCATCAGGGCAGAGAGATCCAATCCCGGTCCGAGCAATCGATTCTGCAGGAGGCGAAGGATTTGAAGGGCACGATCAGCGACGTGGGAGGTCCCAGCGCGAATATGTACAAAAGCTATTGCAAGCTAGGCTTTCCCCAAAGTTGCAAACGAAACTCCTGCATATTTCCCAATATCTGTTCTTCTCTGATTTTAGACCATTTAGCGCAGGTCCGGCTTTTAGACAGCATCTCAAATCTGCAGGATATCAAACATGTATTTGTTGCCAGCGGCATTCGTCACGATCTGGCATTGGGAAATAAGCGTTATATAAAGGCGATTGCCACCAAATATACCGGAGGCAGGTTAAAGCTTGCTCCTGAACATAGCTCAGAAAGAGTTCTGAAGCTAATCGGCAAGCCACCCATTGATCGCTTTGAAGCCTTTTCCAAAGAATATTTTGCCGAAGTGCGCAAAGCCGGGATCAAACGCAGCATTGTTCCTTACATCATCATAGGACATCCCGGCACCACCATGGACGATGCCATCGCCCTGATGCACTGGCTGAAGAAAAATAATATCCGTGTGGAACAGGTTCAGGAGTTTACCCCCACCCCCATGTCCATCAGCACTTGCATGTATTACACTGGGCTGGATTTTAGCACCAGCGAGCCAATTCACATCCCAGCCCCCGGCGAAATTCGCAAACAAAAGGAGTTGATAGTGCCTTCTGCGGCGGAGCACAGACACAAAGCGGCAAAATCCAAACCTGAAATAGCGCGCAAAAAATATCGCCAGAAAAACACATAATTATTGACAAAATTCCCGACCAATAAATCCTAAGACCAATACAGGGGTGCTGAAGTTTTCTTCGGCTGAGATCATACCCTTCGAACCTGATCCGGGTAATACCGGCGCAAGGAAGTAAAAATAAACTCCACTTGCTCCATCTCGAGGAATATCTCGCAAAAAACCCCTGAAAAAACCTATATAAGGGGAAGATAATGGAGTACAACATCTCTTCAGCAATCGTAAATGATTGGTTTCACAAACTACATGAACATCTTGCCAATGACGTAGTCATCGTGGGTGGAGGTCCTTCCGGCTTGCTTTGTGCGGCAGAATTGGCATCACAGGGCATCAAGACCACCCTCATCGAAAGCAAACTAGCACCCGGCGGTGGTATGTGGGGCGGAGCCATGCTTATGAACAGCATTGTGGTTCAGGAAGAAGCAATTCATATTCTAAAAAAATATGGTGTATCTGCGCGAAAAAAAGAGGGAAACTTATATACCGTAGATGCTGTAGAGGCCACTTCTGCGCTCATCTACAATGCTGCACACAGCGGCGCTGCAATTTTCACCGGGATCTGTATGGAGGACGTTTTGGTGAAAGAAGATCACATCGTAGGTGTAGTGATAAACTGGAATCCTGTGCGACGTCTGGATATGCATGTGGATCCTCTATCCATGACCGCAAAATATGTGCTGGATGCCACCGGCCATCCTGCTGAAGTGGTAAATATTATCTGCACCAAAAACCCGATCAACCTGGATTTACCCTTTCCAGGAGTTCAAAAGGAACGCTCCATGAATGCTGAGGCGGGCGAAAAAGCGTGTGTGGAATATACCGGCGAGTTATATCCCGGGCTTTGGGTATGCGGCATGGCTGCCTGCGGTGTGAGCGGAAGCAACCGCATGGGACCGATCTTTGGTGGTATGCTCCTCTCCGGAATGAAGGCCGCCGGGATGATTGCAAGTTCCCTTGGCAGGGGATGATCATGAAAGACTTTGGCTTATACATCGTAATGACCGCTCCGGAATTGGGATATCGCAGATTCACCGAAATTTGTGTACAAGAAGAGGTGCCGATCCTTCAACTGCGCGAAAAAGAAATGTCGAATCTCGAACTGATTGCTCTGGCACGTGAACTTGCTGCCATTTGCGCAGGTTCCAATACTCGCTTTATTATCAACGACAGGGCGGATCTCTGCCGTTTAGCCGACGCAGATGGATTGCATCTGGGCCCCACAGACATGCCCTGGCAAAAAGCTCGCGAGCTGTTACCGGAGAACAAAGTGGTTGGGGTCTCTACCCACAGTATTGCCGCAGCAAAGCACCTGATCAGTGTAATCCAGAAAGGCGGGGATCTAAAAGCTCCGGATTACATGAGTTTTGGTCCCATTTATCCGACGGTGGCTAAAAAGGTGCCCGATCTCCCCGTGGGCACTTCAGATTTGCGCAAAGTGATCGAAATTGCCCCGATACCCGTGGTGGCTATCGGAGGAATTTTCCCCCATAACACTCCTGAGGTTTGCGCAACGGGTGCAAAAAACATCAGTATGATTCGCCATTTTGGCTCTTCCTTGAACAAAGCAGAGCTGGTTGGCAAGATATTGGAATTTAAGCAATTATTAAAGGAGAATTCAAGATGACTCAATTACAAATGGCGACACAAAAGAAGATAAGCCCGGAGATCCGGCAGGCTGCAATGAATGAGCAGATGAGTGCAGAACAAATGCTGGGAAAAGTAGCAAGCGGCGAAGTGGTAATTCCTCATAACAAGAATCGACAAGCGCTTCCCACTGCGATTGGGAGCAAAACCCAAACCAAAATTAACGCCAATATCGGCACTTCGGATATTTCCTCTGATCTTGGCAGAGAGATCCAAAAGATAGAACTGATCAGCGTTTATGGAGCGCATAGCGTGATGGATCTTTCTACCGGAAAAAACCTGCGACAGATCCGGGAAACATTGCTTCGAAACAGCCCTTTGATCTTTGGAACCGTGCCCATATATGCTGTGGCATCCCTTTTGGAAAGCAGGGAAAAGAGCATTCTAGATTTCGAGCCGGAAATGCTGTTTGATGAATTGGAAATGCAGGCAGAGCAAGGAGTGGATTTCTTTACTGTACATGCCGGAATCAATCGCTGGAGCTTGGATGCCATAGGCGGACGCGGGCGTAAACTGGGCATTGTAAGCCGGGGAGGTTCTTTACTAAAACGCTGGATGCTGCACACCGGAAAGGAAAACCCTTTGTATGAGCAATTTGACCGCTTGCTGGATATCTGCCGTAAACACGACGTTACCCTCAGTTTAGGCGATGGATTCCGCCCCGGCGCGATTCATGATTCCACCGATGCCATCCAGATATCCGAGCTCATCGTATTGGGCGAGTTGGTTCAGCGCGCCAGAGCAGGAGGAGTGCAGGTAATGGTGGAAGGGCCCGGACACATGGCTTTAGCCGAGATTGAAGCAAACGTTTTATTGGAAAAGAAGCTCTGCGCCAACGCCCCTTTCTATGTTCTGGGTCCCTTACCCACCGATTTTGCGTGTGGATACGATCATATTACCGGCGCGATTGGGGGAGCAATCGCTGCTGCGGCTGGAGCGGATTTCCTGTGTTATGTAACTCCTGCAGAGCATTTGTGTCTACCGGATCTGGAAGACGTAAAACAAGGTGTGATCGCCTCCCGGATTGCTGCCCATATTGCCGATATTGCCAAAGGTTTTCCCGGCGCGGCTGAGATCGATGACACAATAGCCAAAGCCAGGCGTGAGATGGATTGGGAGAATGTGTTCAGGTATAGCGTGGATCCAGGGCTTGCCCGCCGTCGCAAAAGCGAAACTTCCAGCGATTTAAATGATAGATGCACTATGTGCGGAAATCTCTGTGCGATCAAAACAGATAAGGAAAATAGCGGTGAGTAAACCGTGTATTGCTACCATAGGCGCCATCGACAGTTCCGGTGGCGCCGGAATAAATCAGGATATCAGAGTAGCAGCGCTATTTGGCAGACAGCTTTTGTGTTGCGTTGGAGCTATTACGATACAGGATTCCCAAGGTTTGCAGGCAGTATCCCTGGTGCAGAAAAGTAGCTTTGCCAGCTCTCTGGGGCAGATTCTAAACAGTACTGATATTCGCTTTGTAAAGATCGGAGCCTTATGCGCACATGAACAGATCGATATGCTCTGTTCAGCGCTGGAGTACAAGCCCCATTTTCAGATCATTCTGGATCCGGTGATTGCCCCCACAGCCGGCGCAACGTTTGTAAGAAAGGAGGGACTTTCCCGCTTGAAGCAACTGCTGCAGAAAGTGGATTTTATCACTCCCAATTTACCAGAATTACAATCCCTGACAGGAATTGAGGTTAGTGGCTTTGAACAGGGAATCCATGCCGCTGAAGTCTTACAGGCAGAAACAGGAGCTACCATCTTGCTAAAGGGAGGGCACCTGAAATCTGCGACTCTGCAAGAAGCCATCGTAAGTCCTGAAGAAACAAGGTTTTTTTCCCATCCGGCTCACATATGGCACTATAGTCATGGCACAGGTTGCGCTTTTGCCACCGCCTTCTGCTGCTTTCTGGCGGAAGGAATTGCCCCTGCTAACGCTTTTGAAAAAGCAAGCTCCTGGCTTTGTGATTTCTACGACACCCTGAATTCCTGAGCTTGCCGGGAATATCTTGTAATACAAGGGTTCTTACTTTCCTTCTGATCTTTTGCCTGATGCTTGGGCGCAAGTTTAGCGAGCTTTCATCGTAGGATAATGCTGTCACCATAGCAAAACTCTAGCTTCAAGTCTTGCTAAACTTGCGCTTATAGGGCAAGAGAGAGCTTACAATGGCCAAAGGCGGGATTCATTTTTAATATACCGACTAGGCGGTACAGCTACCGTCTGCACTGTAGGGGCGCTCGCTGTAGCGCCCATTTTCGAACATAGGCGGCTCCACACTAAAGCAGACTTAGCCGCATATTTAACACGCATCTGGAAGACACGTCTAATTAGCTGCTTTGGAATCTGACAGCGGGCATGCAGCATTGTTGCAAGCCCTTTAGCAAATCGTTTGGCAGATAAGTGTTCTATTTCAGCATCATCATTTTATTCTGATATACTTTGCCCTTCGTGCTTAGCTTATACACATACAATCCGGAGCTAAGTTTATTGCCTTTGGCATCCTGTCCGTTCCAGCTAATCCGGTTCTCGCCTTGTTTCAGGTTCTTCCAGCTGCGGATATGCTGACCCTTCAGATTGAAAATCTCCAATTTGGATTCACTGGGATCCTCCAGTGTGAAACTTATGGTGGTTTCGGGATTAAAGGGATTGGGATAGTTCAACAGCTTCACCGGGCTCTGCACGAGATCTTCGTTGGCGATCAGCGAAATCAATGTTTCAGCAGGTTCGGATTCTCCGGCGATGTATTCGGCTTTTACAGAGATAAAGTAATCGAAACCATAATCGAGCTGACCCATATCCCACATATTTTCGGTGGTGCTGCCCAACAGCTCCGGATTTAGATTCATGGTAAGATACACATTGAATTGGACAAATGGGGATGTGCTGCCTTCAGCGGGGTTATCCCAATAGACCAGATGATGTCCCGTGGGCAGATCAAAATCGGAAGAGATATTCAAGGGTGGATTCAAGGTATCGGCAGAGTATTTCAGATTGCGGAAAAATTTGAATGTACCATCATAATCTCCCAAAACAAGATCAAAATCTCCATCATGATCCAGATCTATCAGGGCGGGAGCCGCGTTCTGATCCGTCTCAATATCGCCCAAGAAGCTTGAATTCTGGGTCCAATTGCCGTTTTCCTGCATAAAACAATATACATTGCCCCAGCCGTTGCCCAGCACCATGTCCAGATCTCCATCCTCATCCAGATCAGCAAAGGTGGGGGAGGCATCGGAGCTTACATCGATTGAGCCAAAGAAGCCATTTACCTCGTTCCAGCTTGGGCTTTGGGCGTCTCCGCTGTTTTCCAGATACGCCAGTTCGCCATCTTCATTGCCCACTACCAAGTCCAGATCTCCATCCATATCCATATCCACCAGGCGGGGGCAGGACCATCCGCCAAAGTTCATGCCGGGAAAAGTAAAGGGGTTATATTGCAATGCCATACCGGTGTTGTTGTAGAAAAAGATGTCGCCACTGAGATCTCCAACGATGAGCTCTGGCAAGCCGTCCCCATTTACATCTCCAGCGGTCACGGAAGCGTAGATAGAGTGATCGATGCCGGAAAAATATCCACTATCTTCCTGCCACAGTGGATAGTAAATACTACCATCGTTCCGGTAATATTTAATGTAGCCCATTTGAGTACCGGTTAGCAAATCCATATCTCCATCCCCATCAAAATCCAGGAAAAAGGGGCTGCTGGCTCCGCCCACATCGATAGTACCCCCGAAGAGGCTAGTGTTTTCTTGCCAGATTGGGTTTTCGGCTGTTCCTGTATTCATGTAGCAAGCCAGAGGACCGTCTGCAGTGCCATAGACGAGATCCAGCTTGCCATCGCCATTGATATCTGCCAGATCACCGGAATTCCAGTAGCTGTCTGTACCCAGGCCGGCAAAAAGGGCGCTGTTTTCTTCCCAGAGGGGATTTCCGGGGCTTCCGTTGTTTTGAAAATATACAAAGCCATGGATGTCTCTGCCGATCAGAATATCCTGATCTCCATCGCTGTCAAAATCGCAGAATACAGGATATGCATAAAGCCCCACATCGCTAAGGTTAGTGGAGTTTGCTTCACTAAAAATGGCCTGTGTAACTGTGCCTGTATTGGTATATAGTTTTACCGCTCCGCTTTCACTGAAGCCCACAACGAGATCAAAATCTCCATCCCCATCGATATCTGCCAAATCGGGAATGGGATTGCTACCTGTATTAAGGCTTTCCAACACTTCGGGATGCAAGGTGTAGGTCCCGGTTTCAGGATTGTTGCATTTCCAAAAGCTTAGTCCATAGTAGCCGCCGGTTACCACATCCAGAATGCCATCTCCATCCAGATCCACAGAAACAGCCATTTCTGCGTATAGGGAGGACATGTTTTCCAGATAATCGAAGCCCACGGCATAGGTTGGAGTGCTGGAGCTGCCGGTATTTTCGATGAAAATGGGGGAGCGGGCTGTATTGCCCAGCCAGAGGTCATAATCAGCATCCCCATCAATATCCGTAAATCGCACTTGCGAAAAGGTCATGCTGGGGATTCCGGTGGGATTAAAAATTAGGTTGTCCATCTCCCAAGGCTGAGCTGAGAGGCTGGCTAAACACGAAAAAAACAGAAAAAACCAAAAAAGCTTTTGCATGATAATCTCCTATTGCCAATATCTTTCTGCCAGATTGTTTTTTTGCTGGATATGGTCAAGAGATTTCGTATAGAAGGAGTATATCAGGTAGCTTTGGCAGAAATTCGGCGTCGCAGTTAATCAGACCTTCAGAAAGATTTGAGTTGACCTAATTGTTACATTTTTTAAACTTGGTACCAGAGTGATAAAAACGAATCAACAGGAGTATTAGGTGATGAAAATGCTAAAAACGTACCCGGAGAAGTGCATTTCCTGCCATGTATGCGAGAGCACATGTTCCAACCTTTATTTTAAGGAGGATAATCCGGATTTATCCTGCATTCAGATCCACGATGAAAGCCAGCCCCCTCAGATGAATGTCTGTAACCAATGTCAGGCTTGTGTGGCAGTATGCCCCACGCTGGCGCTAACCGTAAACAAACAGGGAGTAGTGCTTCTTTCCCGCAATCTTTGTATAGGTTGCCTGATGTGCGTGGCGGTGTGTCCCACCAATTCCATGCGGACTGCTTTTGGGAAACACAATCCCTTCAAATGTATAGCCTGTGGCGCGTGTGTAAAGACCTGCCCCGCTGATGCTTTAGAAATTGTAGAGGTATAAGGAGATACACAATGCAACGTAAAATACTGGCCGAATACAAATATTCCCTGAAACCGATTGAGAAAGGCTACAATCGCCGTACTCTCTATGTAAATGTGGGCACCAATGAGATCAAGGAAAAGCCCGTAAGCGATATGATGATCGATAAATTTGTAGGCGGTAAGGGATTTGACCTCTATCTGATGTGGCATGGAGTGAAAGACACCACCAAATGGAACGATCCCGAAAACGAGATATGCATCTCCTTTGGCCCCCTGTGCGGAAATACCTCCTATCCCGGTAGCGGAAAATCCATCGTAACAACCATCTCGCCTCTTACCGGTATTCCGGTGGATTGCAACGTAGGTGGCCATTTCGGACCATATGCCAAGTTCGCAGGCTTTGATGCTCTGGAACTTCAAGGTATAGCAGATGAAGAAGTTATTGTTTATATCGATGGTGACAATGGGAAAATTCAGATATTAAGCGCACCGGATCAAGAAATCAACAGCCATCTTCTGGCAGAAGCCTTGCATAAAGAATTTGCTGATGACGAAAAGTCCATGCAGAAAGTATCTGTGGTTTCCTCCGGTCAAGCTGCAGATAACGTTTTGATTACCTGTCTGAACTTCTCGTTCTGGGATAAACGCCGTCAGGTTGCTCGCCTGAAACAAGCCGGTCGTGGTGGTACGGGTACCGCTTTCAGGCACAAAAAGATCAAAGCTTTGGTGGTAAAATATTCCGGGCTAAAAGTTGATACCAACAACCCGGTTGACCTGTCCACACTGCAGAAGACAGGACTAAAGCTGCATAAGGAAATCGAAGCCGGCGATGCAGATCAGTGCAGGATGCATCAAGTGGGCACTGCTCACCTGATGGAAATCATGAACGATTACGACCTTTTGCCGATCAAGAATTTTAAGTATGGTCAGATGCCTGAGGCCGAAGGGCTACATTCCCGCGAATTTACCAAACTCTTTACCCAAGGTATGGCAGATGGCTGCTGGTATGGCTGCTCGCTTTCCTGCTGCAAAGCTGTGGATAAATTTAAGCCCCGTACCGGACCTTATAAAGGCCAGCCTGTAACAGTCGACGGTCCTGAATATGAAACTGCCGGTGGTTGCGGATCCAATATCTGCGTATGGGATCCCAAAGACGTGGTAGAGATCAATTTCTATTGCGATACTTATGGCGTGGATACAATCTCCTTTGGCACCAGCGTTGCTTTTGCCATGGAGTGCTACGAAAACGGCATTTTGAATAAAGAACGCACCGGTGGCTTGGATCTTAGCTGGGGTAACGCGGACGCTGCTTTGGAACTTTTGCACCAAATGGCTCGCGGTGAAGGATTTGGCATGATTGTGGGTCAAGGAGTACGCCGGATGAAGAAGATCTTTGCCGAAAAATATGGCGCGGATCCGAACTTCCTG